>NZ_NFHA01000020.1:0-69371 GCF_002159225.1 Flavonifractor sp. An91
CCCCGGAGCCTACCCCCACCCCTGACCCGGTGGCGGAGGCTCTGGCGGCCATGACCACCGAAGAGAAGGTGGGCCAGCTGCTGGTGGCGGGCATCGGGGGAACTGGGGCCGGTGAGGATGGCCTTCAGGCGGTCCAGGACTACCAGGTGGGCGGCGTGATCCTCTTTGGCCGGAACGTGGAGAGCGCCGACCAGCTGGCGGACCTGACCAACGAACTGAAAGCGCTCAACGGCGACAACATCCCCCTCTTCCTGTGCGTGGATCAGGAGGGGGGACGGGTGGACCGGATGCCCCCGGAGGTGGACGACCTGCCCTCCGCCTATGACTATATCGCCGGCGGAGGCGATCCTCTGGAGCGGGGGAAGGTGCTGTCCGCCCAGTGCGCCGCATTTGGCTTCAATCTGGACTTCTCCACCTGCCTGGACATCTGGTCCAACCCGGACAACACCGTCATTGGGGACCGGGCTTACGGCAGCGACCCCGACACGGTGACCCGGGTGGGGCTGGCGGTGAACGAGGGACTGGAGCAGGGGGGTGTGATCCCGGTGGTCAAGCACTTTCCCGGCCACGGGGATACCAGCACCGACTCCCATGTAGATCTGCCGGTGGTGGACAAGACGGCGGAGCAGCTGAAGGAATTTGAGCTGATCCCCTTCCAGGCAGCCATTGACGGGGGAACCCCCTGCGTCATGGTGGCCCATATCCTCATGACCCAGATCGACCCCGATTTGCCTGCCTCCCTGTCCCCAGAGGTGGTCACCGGCCTGCTGCGGCAGGAGCTGGGCTTTGACGGGGTGGTGTGTACCGATGATCTGACCATGGGCGCCATCTCCAATACCTACGGCATGGGGGAGGCCACCGTCATGGCGGTGGAGGCCGGGTGCGACCTGCTGCTGGTGTGCCATGAGGCGGACAACCTCACCGCCGCCCGGGATGCTCTGCTCTCGGCGGTGGACGCCGGCCGCATCTCTATGGAACGGCTGGATGAGAGCGTCTACCGTATCCTGTCCCTGAAGCAGGAGTACGGCCTTACCAACCACCTGGTGGGCCAGCCGGATGTGGAGACCCTCAACGTCCAAATTGAAGCCATTTCCTGAAGCAAAGTTCCATATGGCGGGGCCGTCTGTCCGAAAACTGTGGACAGACGGCCCTGTTTTCGTTATGATGGAGGTGAAAGGAGAGAGGAGTATGACACGTCGCGGCCCATCTTTTTTAAAATGGCGGGAGACCCTGCCCTATGTGCCCGTTATTCTGGCGCTCTGTCTGGGGGTGCCCTGGCTGCTCCGACAGCTGGAGGGCAGCGGTATGCCCCTGCTGAGCGGCGCCATCTACGCTCAGGTGCTGCTGCCCATTGGCTGTCTGGCTGTGGGGATGTTCCTGGGCAAACGTCGGGGTTTCTGCCCTCTCTACCCGGTACTGTGCGGGGCGGGGACCTTCGCTGCTGTTTTCCTGCTCTACCACCATGACCGCATGGTACTCCTTCTCTTCTGCGGCATTGCCGTGGCCTTCTCCCTGCTGGGAGTGGCGGCGGGGGCCTGGCCCCGGGAGGAGAAGAAGGGGAGGGGCGGAGGTTGAAAGCGCCCCACAACATGATATAATAGGTCTATCTAATGAAAAATGAGGGATCTGGATGGGAAAAACAGGGGGAAAGTCCATCAGCTTTTTCGGCCTGGTGGCCATGGGCATCGGCTGTATGCTGGGCACCAGCTGGCTGCTGCTTACCGGCACCTGGCTGGACACGGCGGGCGGGCCACTGAATCTGGCGGTGGCCTTTCTTTTGTGCATCATCATTGAACTGCCTTTTGCCTTCGCCTACATGGAGGCCATCCCCATGTTCCCCCTGCCGGGAGGCGAGGTGGTGTACTCCTACGCTGCCTTTGGCCCCAGAGGGGGCTTTGCCGTGGGCTGGGCGGGCATCCTCATGAACACCATCGTGTTCTGCTGGGTGGATCTGGCTGCCATCTCCCTGCTGGACGAGCTGTTCCCCGTTCTGAAGGAGACCGCCGTCCTCTACCATGTGGGGGACTTCCCAGTGACTCTGCCCAACCTGGTCCTCCAGCTGCTGCTGGCGGGGGCCATCCTGTGGGTGCAGATCAAGGGGGCCAATGTGTGCGCCTCCCTGGCCAAGATCGCAACCGTGGTGCTGCTGGTCATGTGCGCCGTCGGGCTGGCGGTGTGCTTTGCCCACTTCGACCCGGCAGTGTATGCTTCGGACGGAGGCATGGAGTTTGACTTTGCCGGTTCGGCCTCCCTGCTCTCCCTGTTGGTGTTCTCGGTGGCCGGGTGGGAGACGGTGTCCAAGGCCGCCGCCGACGCCACCGGCCCCGCCGCCCGCAAGGCGGGAGCCGCCCTCATCACCTGCCTGATCCTGGTTACCGGCATTTTGTGCCTGGTGTCCACCGCCGTGGCGGGCTGTATGCCCTGGACCGAGGCGGTGGGCCGCACCGCCCCCTTTGCCGACGTGCTGGTGTCCATCACCGGCCTGCCCTGGGTGCGGCTGTTGTTCCTGGTTACCGCCTTTGTGGGGGCGGTGGGCGTGATGAACTCCACCCTCTACTCCTCCGCCCAGATGCTTTACGGCCTGTCCCGCTTTGCCCTGGTGTCCCGGAAGTTTGCCGTCCTCCACCCCAAGTACGGTACGCCGGTGCGGTGCATCTGCTTCACCGCCGCCTTTGTGGTGCTCACCCCCTTCACCGGCAAGCTGTTCTTCATCCCCTTTATCAATGTGGCCTCTTTGACCACCATTGTCATGTGGGTCATGTCCTTTGCCGCCGTGCTGTGGTTGCGGAAAACCCGCTCCGGCCTCCGTCGGCCGGTGTCCATGCCCGGCGGGAAGGTGACGGCGGTGCTGGGCGTTCTGGCCTCGGTGTTCCTGGCGGGCAACATCCTGCTGCCCATGAGTCCCGGCGCCCTCAGCGGCCTGGAGTACGGCCTGGCGGCGGCTCTGGCAGTGCTGGGCTGGGTGCTCTACCAGTTCCGGGACCGGTCCGTGGGCGCCGCAGAGCAGGAAAAGCTGATTTTCGGGGATCTTCTGGCAGAAGAATTGCCCCCGACCCCTTGCAAAATCAGCAAAAAATGATATACTAATGCCCACTGAGACTATTTTGAGGAATCGAGGAATGTAGCCATGGAACGCACCAAAATCGCGCAGATTTTCGCGGACCAGGAGCAGTTCGGCGGCAAGGAGATCACCGTCTGCGGCTGGGCCCGTACCATTCGTGATATGAAGAGCTTCGGCTTTGTGGAGCTGAACGACGGCTCCTGCTTCAAGAATTTGCAGGTGGTCCTGGACGCCAATGTGCTGGACAACTATAAGGAGATCGCCGGTCAGAATGTGGGCGCCGCCCTCATTGTCACCGGTACCGTGGTCCTGACCCCCGAGGCCAAGCAGCCTCTGGAGATCAAGGCTGCCAAGATCCAGGTGGAGGGCACCTCCACTCCTGACTACCCCCTGCAGAAGAAGCGCCACAGCGTGGAGTACCTGCGTACCATCCAGCACCTGCGGCCCCGCACCAACCTGTTCTCCGCCACCTTCCGGGTGCGCTCCGTGGCCGCCCACGCCATCCACTGCTTCTTCCAGG
Source organism: Flavonifractor sp. An91 (assembly GCF_002159225.1). Taxonomy (NCBI): domain Bacteria; kingdom Bacillati; phylum Bacillota; class Clostridia; order Eubacteriales; family Oscillospiraceae; genus Flavonifractor; species Flavonifractor sp. An91. The sequence continues at coordinate 3,582 of NZ_NFHA01000020.1, forward strand.
ACCGGGGCTTTGTGTACGCCCAGACTCCGCTGATCACCGCCTCTGACTGTGAGGGCGCCGGCGAGATGTTCCAGGTCACCACTCTGGACCTCCAGAACGTGCCCAAGAACGAGGACGGCACTGTGGACTATACCAAGGACTTCTTCGGCAAGAAGGCCAACCTCACCGTATCCGGCCAGCTCAACGCCGAGAACTTTGCTATGGCCTTCGGCAACGTGTACACCTTCGGTCCTACCTTCCGGGCGGAGAACTCCAACACCCAGCGCCATGCCGCCGAGTTCTGGATGATCGAGCCTGAGATGGCCTTCGCCGACCTGAACGACTATATGGATACCGCCGAGGCCATGATCAAGTATATCATCAACACCGTCATGGAGAAGTGCCCCGACGAGATGAACTTCTTCTCCTCCTTCGTGGACAAGGGCCTGAAGGAGCGGCTGGAGCACGTGGCCAACTCTGACTTTGGCCGCGTTACCTACACCGAGGCGGTGGAGCTGCTCAAGCAGAACAACGACAAGTTCGACTACAAGGTGGAGTGGGGCTGCGATCTGCAGACCGAGCACGAGCGCTATCTCACCGAGCAGATCTTCAAGCGCCCCGTGTTTGTCACCGACTACCCCAAGGACATCAAGGCATTCTATATGCGCCTCAACGACGACGGCAAGACCGTGGCTGCCGCCGACTGTCTGGTGCCCGGCATCGGTGAGATCATCGGCGGTTCCCAGCGTGAGGAGCGCCTGGAGCTGCTGGAGAGCCGCATCAAGGAGCTGGGCATGAACCCCGAGGACTACTGGTGGTACCTGGACCTGCGGCGCTACGGCTCCTGCCGCCACGCCGGCTTCGGCCTGGGCTTCGAGCGGATGGTCATGTACCTCACCGGCGTGTCCAACATCCGCGACGTGGAGCTGCATCCCCGTACTGTGGGCAACGCTGATTTCTAATTTCAAAGGAAAGAGGGCCCCTATGTGGTACTGTTTCGTGCAGCTCCACGTCGGGGCCCCATTTTAAATGGGGCGGCGCTTGCGCCGTACAAGTGTTTTGGCCGTGGGGCAAAACCTTGGCGCAGGGCGGATTCATTCCGCCCGCGCAGGATCAAAAGGGGTCCCCGGACACGCCAGCGTGTCCGGGGCGGAGCTGCATCCCAGAACGGTGGGTAATGCCGACTTCTAATTTCAAAGGAAAGAGAACCCCGATGGGTCGCTGCATCGAGCAGCGTCTCATCGGGGCTCTTTTTTATCCCTCCAGCAGAGGCAGCAGCTGATTGTGGCAGATCCACTCATCGTTGTACTGGTTGCGTACGATGGTTTTGGCGTTCAGGCTCCGGTCCTCCCGCATCAGATTGACGATGGCCCGCCCGTGCTCCTCATAGTAGGCCTGCTCGGAGGGAGAGTAGCTCTCGTGGGTGTCAAAGCCGAAGTTCCGGGCATCCCACCGCATGAAATAGGCCCCCAGGCTCTCTCCCAGCTCCTTCAGGGCGGGGACGGCCTGGTTGAGCACCAGGAAATTGCCCCGGCTGGCGGCCTCCAGCACGGTGAGACCGAAGGACTCGGAGTAGGAGGGGCAGATGAACAGGTTGGACAGCTGGAACAGCTCAAACACCCCCTGCCGGGGGAAGCCGTCGGGGAAACCGATGCCCGAGGTGAAGAGCAGGTCCTCGTCCCGCAGACCGTACTTTTTGCCCTCGGTGCGGATCATGGCCTTGTAGACTTTGGGCGGGATGTCGGCGCTGGGAAAGTCGCAGAAGATGACCTTGATGTCCTGTTCTGTGGCAGTGCGGATGGCGCCCGCCAGGGCGGCCACCTTTTCCAGCCGCTTGCCGGTGGTGAGCCGGGCGGGGTAGACCGCCAGCAGGTCGGGCCGGGTCAGATCCATGTGCCGGGCCACCGTCTGTACCGCCTCGCTCATGGAGGGGATCAGGGGCAGGGTATTGTAGACCACGGCGCACCGCCCCTCCGGCACGTCGTACTGCCGGGCCAGGGCCGGGATGCCCGAGCGGGTGGGGTAGACAAATTTGGTCCGGGGCAGGTCGGTAAACCGGGCGGAGAAGGGGTATTCCATCTCCTGGGGTCGGGCTGCCGGAAAGGAGTGGGTGAAGGCCAGAAACCGCAGGTGGGGCAGCTCCTGCTGTGCCTTGCGGACGGCGATGTTGTGGACCAGGTGCCAGCCCTGGTAGAGAATGTCGTGGAGGATGCACACGTCCACATCCTTTAAATGGGTCACAAAGTCTTTGGCGATGTGGTCGGCCTCCTCAAAGAAGGTGTCGTGAACCTGTCCGGTGGGGGAGGAGTAGTCGTGCCACTGGATGGGCTGCCCGTGGAGGGTGTTGGTGATTTTGACCCACTCCAGCCGCTCATCTGCAAAAATGCCGGTCCGCTCCCCATCGGGGCAGGTTTCACTGACCAGCATTTTCACCGACACCCCGGCCTCCAGCAGCATCCGGATCTGGTCCGCCGCCACATTCACCAGGGAGTAGGTGGGGGACAGGCCGGAAAACATGGTCAACAGGGCCACCTTCATACCAAATACCTCCTTGTCCAGATGGAAAACTGTGGCGCGGCAGAATCCTTTGCCGCGCCACGGTTGGATTTAGGGCATATCGCCGTCACAGAGGCAGTCGTCAAAGAGCTCCAGCTTCTGCTTCAGAATGAGTTCCAGACCGGAGACCGCGTCCACCATGGACTCCACAGACTTGTTGGCCTGCAGAATGGTCTCGGTTCTGAGATCCTCAAAAGATAAGATCTTTTGCAGCTTCTCCCCCTCGGCGTTGAGAATGTGGGACAGGGCCGCCTGCTGGAGGGCCACCGACTCAAACAGGTCAGTGATGGCCTGACTCCGGGGCTGCGGGACCGCCGTGGTGGTGGAAGTGGTGCTGGTGGTGGAAGTGGTAGTCGTAGTGCTGGTCGTGGTACTGGTCGTGCTGGTGGTCGTGGTCGTACTGGTAGTAGTCGTAGTCGTGGTCGTAGTTGTGGTGGAAGTGCTGCTGGAGGTGGTGGAGCTGGTGGTCACCAGACAGCCGGTGGGCTCGGGCAGCTCGCCCTCAAACAGCTCGTTGTGGCTCTCGGCGTTGCCGGCGTAGCTGTCAAAGATGATGTTGCCGTTGATCTGGCTGAAGGTGGTTGCCGCTGCGGCAAAGGGGGCCAGGACGGAGCCGTAGATGGCGGTGGTGCTGTTGGACCAGGTCAGGGCCTCAGGGAAGTTCCACAGGATCTTCCGGGCGTTCTCCCGGGTGGCGGTGATGCCGTTGCGGAAGATCTGGTAGCTGCCGTACAGGATGTTGGTGCTGGTCACATTGATGAGGATGGTGGAATTGATGGGGGCGATGATGTTGATGCCGTTGAGCTGGGCCAGAGACAGGCCGGAGCCGTACAGGTTGGCGCTGTCCAGCTGGAAGATGTTCAGAGTCTCATCGGTGCCGGTGAGGTTGAGCTGGCCGAACACCACGGTACCGGTACCGTTGGCCTCCAGAGAGCCCCAGAAGAGGGAAGCGCATTTCAGGTAGCGCTCCGCCTCGGCAAAGTCGATAGGCGTACCGGTGGTCAGGGCGCCGTTGGGGTTGCCCATGGTGTAGTTGATTACCGTGCTGGTGGGGCTGATGACGGTGTTGCCGCTGGCGTTGGAGCCGCCGGACACGTTGACGGCGCCGCCCACCACAAAGGACGGGTCGGTGCCTGCCGGAGGCAGAGGGGTGATGCCTGCGCCCACGCCGTAGTTGCTCAGCACGGCGTTGTCGCCCACGGCCACCCGGCCCTCTGCGTCGGTGTTGCTCAGGCTCAGATTGCCGAATACGAATACGTTATAGTCATTGGCAAGGCCAAAGTTGATTGCTATAATGGGTCCTCCCATGGTGTGGTATGAGGGTATCTCATGTGTGGTCCATGTTACGCGGCGTATCCCCGTTTGGTTCCAAAAAGGCGGGACTCCATGAAGGAGCCCCGCCTTTGGTGGATTGATTATTCCTGAACAGGCTCCTCGGCGGGCTTGCACAGGCAGCCGTCAAAGACGGACAGTTTGGAATGAAGGATCATTTCCAGTCTGGACACGGCGTTGACCATGGACTCCACCGACTTGTTGGTGGCAAGCAGCACATCGGGGGTGACGTCCTCCAGGGCGACCATCTTCTGGATCTTCTCACCCTCGGCATTGAGGATGTGGGACAGAGCGGTCTCCTGAAGCGCCACAGACTCGATGATATCGGTGATGGCCTGGGTACGGGTAGTGGTGCTGGAGGTGATAACGGGCATTCCCATAATAGCGTATGCTCCTTCAAGTGTATTGAGCGTCTGCTCGCAGTATGCCGGAGAGAAAGGGTGACAAAAAAGAGCGCCCTGCATGATGCAGAGCGCTCTCTGAAAGGGGATCAGATCTTCTGTTCAATGGACTTGGAGTCCACCTCGTCCTTCAGCTGCTGAGCGAAGGCATCCAGGGACATGACGGTCTGCTGGCCATGGCGGTTGCGGACAGCCACGTCGCCGGTCTCGGCTTCCTTGTCGCCCACCACCAGCATATAGGGGACTTTCTCCAGCTGGGTGTCCCGAATCTTCTTGCCGATCTTCTCGTTGCGGTGGTCGGTCTCCACACGGTAGCCCAGCGCATCCAGCTTGGCGGCCACCTGGTTGGCGTAGTCGGCAGCGCGGTCGGTGATGGGCAGCACCTTTACCTGCACGGGGGCCAGCCAGGTGGGGAAGGCACCGGCGAAGTGCTCAGTGATAACGCCGATAAAGCGCTCGATGGAACCCAGCACCACCCGGTGGAGCATGACGGGACGGTGCTTCTGGCCGTCCTCACCGGTGTACTCCAGCTCAAACCGCTCGGGCAGCTGGGAGTCCAGCTGGACGGTGCCGCACTGCCAGGTGCGGCCCAGGGAGTCAGCCAGGTGGAAGTCCAGCTTGGGGCCATAGAAGGCGCCGTCGCCCTCGTTGACCTCAAACTCCTTGCCCATATCGGTGATGGCCTCTTTCAGGATGTTCTGGTTGTGCTCCCACTGCTCCACGGTGCCGATGTGATCCTCGGGCATGGTGGACAGCTCGATCTTGTAGGGCAGGCCAAAGACGGAGTAGACCTCGTCAAACAGCTTGACCACGTTCTTGATCTCGTCCTTCAGCTGGTCCTGGGTCATGAAAATGTGGGCGTCGTCCTGGGTGAAGCAGCGCACCCGGAACAGGCCGTGGAGGGCGCCGGACAGCTCGTGGCGGTGGACCAGGCCCAGCTCACCCACCCGCATGGGCAGGTCCCGGTAGGAATGGGGTTCGCTGGAGTAGACCAGCATACCGCCGGGGCAGTTCATGGGCTTGATGGCGAAGTCGGTGTCGTCAATGACGGTGGTATACATATTGTTCTTATAGTGATCCCAGTGGCCGGACCGCTCCCACAGCTGCCGGTTGAGCATCATGGGGGTGGAGATCTCCACATAACCGTAACGCTTGTGGACCTGACGCCAGTAGTCGATCAGGGTGTTGCGCAGCACCATGCCCTTGGGCAGGAAGAAGGGGAATCCGGGGCCCTCGTCCCGCAGCATGAACAGGCCCAGCTCACGGCCCAGCTTACGGTGGTCCCGCTTCTTGGCCTCCTCAATGCGCTGCAGGTAGGCATCCAGCTCATCCTTCTTGGGGAAGGCGATGCCGTAGATACGCTGGAGGGTCTCCCGGTTGGAGTCGCCCCGCCAGTAGGCGGCGTTGCAGGCGGTCAGCTTGATGGCGTTGCCCTTGATGCGGCCGGTGGAGTCCAGGTGGGGGCCGGCGCACAGGTCGGTGAATTCACCCTGCTTGTAGAAGGAGATATGGGCGTCCTCCGGCAGGTCGTTGATCAGCTCCACCTTGAAGGGCTCCCCCTTCTCCTCCATGAACTTGAGGGCCTCCTCCCGGGGCAGCTCAAACCGCTCCAGCTTCAGCTTCTCCTTGCAGATCTTGCGCATCTCGGCCTCAATCTGCTCCAGGTGCTCGGGGGTGAAGGCGAAGGGAGCGTCCATATCATAGTACCAGCCCTCGTCGATGGAGGGGCCGATGGCCAGCTTCACCTCGGGCCACAGGCGCTTCACGGCCTGAGCCATCACATGAGAGCAGGTGTGCCAATAGGTCTGGCGGTATTCAGGGTTCTCAAAGGTAAATTCGTTCTTGACTTCTTCGGACATAAATAAAACCTCCTTGTAAATTGGGGCGGAGGGTAAAGAAAACGCCTCACCCCTGTCGGTCAGGGGTGAGGCGTAAAAAACGTCCCACGGTTCCACCCTGCTTGCATAGAGCGCGGAGGCACCCGGGAGCAGGTGACTAAGGCCGGAGCGAAGCGAAATACCAAAAAGCAAAAGGGCTTTTTGGTGTTTTGCGCAGTCGCAGGACTTAGGCGCCGTCGCGGAGGGCGCGCAGCGTGACTTCATGCCGCTTGTGACTTTCTGTAACGGGAAAGCCCCGGCCCGGTCGTCCCGGGCGGCTCAGGAGTGGTACAGCCGCTGCGTGTCGTGGAGCCCTTCCACCAAATGGACTCCTCTCTGTCCGCCGCTGTGCGGTTTCTTCTCCGTCGTTGCCATTTTAACAACGAAACTATAGCACCAAACCACACGGCTGTCAAGCCAAAATCGGGGAAAGAACCGGCGAAGGACCGGGAGAAAAATATGGGAATTGAAATTAACAGTTTATTCACAATGAATACACGATTTGGCCTTATTTACAGGGTATGATACAGACAGATTCAGAGATGAATCGAAAGCGAGACCATCCTCCCAAAACCAATTCCTCTCTTATCCCTCTCCAACACCTTTGCAACACACACAACACACACCCGAAAAGCCCCGGCCATACGGCCGGGGCTTTTCGGTATTATAAGAGAAAAAAGAGTGCGCCGCAGAGTAACTGCGGCGCACCCAAGAGAGGGTAAACTTACTTGCCGGGGTGAGCGGCCTTCCAGTCGCGGTTGAAGCGATGCTCGTTGACGATGAGCACCAGCACCACGTTGACCAGAGCCACGCCGGCGAACACCAGATAAGCCATCTTGATCTCGCCGCCGGTCATCTTCTGCACCATGCCATTGACCAGGAAGCACAGAGCAGTGATAGCGCCCTGGATGGGGAAGATCACGCTGTTCACCTTATCGAAGCCCTGACGGCCGAAGATGGAGGTGGGCAGGGAGGTGGTGAAGTTGGCGGAGCCGCCGATGCCCATGGCGATCATGAACAGGGAGACGTACACCAGGGGGGAGGAGCTGTCAGTGGCGCCGAAGTTGCACAGCAGGGCGATGGCATACCAGATGCCGAAGCCAACCATGGTCTTCTTGGTGCCGATCTTGTCATCGATGATGCCGATGATCCAGGAACCGACCACGCCGCCCAGGGCCAGGATGGTCATGACGTTCATAGCGGCCTGGGGAGTGAAGCCCAGCTGAATGTTACGGGTCACCAGCTGGCTCATAACGCCCACAGAGCAGATCTGGAAGAAACCGGTGGTGATAGCGGCCAGCCACAGCTCCTTGGTCTTGAGCAGCTTGCCGGTGGTCCAGCCGCCGTCGCCCTCCACGGCGTCGGTGGTATCGTACTCGTTCTTGTAGACCTCGTCGGAGACGTTGTCGGGGTTGATGCCGCGCTCCTGGGGAGTGTTGCGGATGAAGAGCATACCCAGGATGCCGAGCACGATGGCAGCGACGCCGATGGGCACGATGCCGCCGGGGAAGTTTGCGCCCACGTTGGACAGGTCAGCGCCGCCCACGCTGGTGGCAACAGCGGTGGGAGCGATCAGGATGGCAACCAGCTGCACATAGAAAGCGGAAGCGAAGTTGTGGCCCATGGTGGTGTAGCCCATGACCACGCCCTTCTTCTTGGGGAACCAGGTAGCAACCAGGGTGCCGCCAGCCACATAACCGGCGGACATGATGCTGCCGTACACGAAGCACATCGCAATGGTATATACGGCAATGTTGGGAGCGCTGCAGGCAATGATGTAGGTGATACCGGAGATAATACAGCACACGCCGGAGGTAATGCGGGCGCCAGCCTTGCGGTTGATCTGGCCCACCACGATGAAGAACACCACGCCGATGATACCAGCCAGGGAGTTCATGTTCATGATGTCGCCCTGCTCCAGACCCAGGCGGGCGGCTACGTTGGGGGCGGTGATGTTAGCGCCGTCGTTGCACATACCAACGTACAGGAAAAACATCAGCAGGCAATAGATGATGACAACCCAGCCTGCGCCGAAGTTGACGACGGAATTCTTATTACCGTCGCGGAGATTTTGTTTCGCCATTTATTTTCCCTCATCTCTAAATGGTTTGGATCAGGACAAGTGCCGGCAAGTCCATTCCTTGTTGCAGCTATACTTTATCGATTTGGAGGCTTTTGTGCAATCCCCACAAGTTGGTGAGTTACTAACCAATAAGTACATAGTAACCAAGAAGTAAGTATCTAATTTTGTGTAAATTATATAAAATAATAGTTAAAGATTTGACAAAGAGGTGCGAATAAATTTTAGTATAAATTATGGAATGTTCAGTATGCACAAATTTCGGATATAAAATTTGGAGGCGTATGGCGGCAAACCTGCATAACATGAGGGCGGCGCAAAAAAACGCACAAAAGAAAGCGGTACAGTTGGTCATTGTGCAATGTGTTCAGAAAGAGCGTGAAGGCGCTGTAAACGCGGAAAAAGCCAAATGAGTCATTCTATACACGGGGCGGAAAAACGGCGTACAGAGGCGCTGCGGGCCTCACGGAGAGGACAACTGATAAAAATAAGAAAAGGACCGGGAAACCGGCGCGGCTCCGCCGCGTCGGTATGTTCCCGGTCCTTTTGCAGGAAAACTTGTGAAATTACTTCAGGCTGAGGATCTCGCGGGCCTCGTCGGGCGTGGCAACCTGCTTGCCGAACTCCTCAATGACGCGGCGGGCACGGTCCACGAACTGGACGTTGCTCTGAGCCAGCTGGCCCTTGGCGTACATGACGTTGTCCTCCATGCCCACGCGGATGTGGCCGCCCAGGGCCACAGCGCCGTACAGCATGGTCATGGCGGAGTGACCCACGCCGAAGCAGCTCCAGGTGGAGCCGGGGCAGAGGGACTCCATGGTCTCCTTCATGAAGATCAGGTTCTTCATGGTGCCGGGGATGCCGTTGGCGCAGCCCATGCAGAACTGGAAGTGGAGGGGCCCCTTGAGGACGCCCTTCTTCAGGTAGTACTGGGCGTTGGCGATCATGCCGGGGTCAAAGGCCTCGATCTCGGGCTTAACGCCCCACTCCTGCATATTCTTGCCCAGCTCCTCCAGGAAGGCGGGGGGGTTGAGGAAGAGGGAGGTGTGCAGCCAGTTCATGGAGCCGCAGTCGTAGGAACCCATCTCGGGGCGCAGCTCCTTCAGGTGGATCTGGCGGGTCTCGTCGGTGGCGTTCAGGTCGCCGGAGGTGGTCATGTTCAGGATGATGTCACAGTCGGGGTGGTTGGAGCGGAGCAGCTCCACGGTCTGGCGGAACTTCTCCTTGTCCATGGTGCCCTTGCCCTGGTCGTCGCGCATATGCAGGTGAGCCACAGCAGCGCCGGCCTTCCAGCAGGCGTACACGTCCTCGGCGATCTCAGCGGGAGTCATGGGCACGTTGGGGTTGTTCTCCTTGGTGGGCCAGGCACCGGTGGTGGCCACGGTGATAATAGTCTTATTCTTCAGATCAGCCATGATCGTTCAAAGTCCTTTCTGAATGAGGATACCGCATAAAGCGGCGGGCGACTGCCCGCCGCTTTACGTTCGGCATGGAATGGGATGGAAGGGAATTAGGAAAGTTATTGGAACAAAGGATTACTTGTTGCGGTTGAAGAGCTTCTGCATATACTCCAGGCCGCTGGCGCCGTGGCCGTCCTCATCGGCATAGCCGGTGCCGCCGTACTTGTAGGTGCGGTCGGGCACGGAGGGATCGATGTTCTCCTCGTCGATGTAAGCCACGCAGCGGGACATGGCGCCGTCGCCCATGTACCAGCGCAGGGGGAAGCAGAAGAACTGGAACACGGTGCCGGGCTTGATCTTGTCCAGATCGCCGCCCAGATTCTCAACGCCCACGATGCCGTGGCCCAGCATCTCCTTGTGGCAGGGCTCCCAGGTGCCCCACACGCCCAGGTTCTCCAGCTCGCCGAACTTCTCGTCGTAAGCGGCCTGGCCGTGGATGCGGATGTACTCGAACTTATCGAACTCAGCATAGGCCTCCTCGCCGAAGAGCTCCTTGTACTCCTCGGTGATGGGCTTGCCGGTGGCGCCCAGCAGGTTCATGCGGGTCATGCCGTTGTTGCCCATGGCGGTGTGCAGGGGGTGATCCAGAGCCTGGCCGTCCATAGCCACGCACTTCACGCCGTGCTTCACGAACCACTTGCCGGCGTCGATGCCGGTGCCGATGGCGTAGTGATAGTAAGCCTTGGAGTCGTCGAACAGGCGGTGCATACCGGTGTTCAGGCACAGAACCTTGCCCTTCAGGGAGGCGGGATCCACGCCCCACTTCTTGCAGGCCTCGTCCAGGTGCTTGTCGGTGATCAGGGTCCAGGGCTCCACGTCCAGCTTCAGCACAACAGCCTCGCCGGTGTAGGCGTCGATGGGCATCTCGTGGGTGTAACGAGCGCGGCGGCCGTCGAACTCGTACTCCATGACGTGACGGGGAGCGTCGCAGTGGGTGCCGGTGTGCATGGTGCAGGTGATCTTGGAAGTCAGAACGCCGCCCTTGGCCATGGTGTGAGCGTTGGTGATTTCGGGCTTGTCGAAGTAGGGCCAGCGGGGGATCTCAGCGCTGAAGGGGTGGGTCAGATCAACATAAACTTTACCCATAACAGGTGCCTCCTTAAATAATATACAAATGCTTGTGGATAGGCCGGATGTCTTACTTGCCGTACAGCATCCGGATCAGGTACTCGTTCAGATCGGCGTTGGCCTTGGCCACCTGCTCGGGAGTCCACTTCTGGAAGCCCTCGCCGGTCTTGAAGCCGATCTTGCCTTCATCCCGCAGCTGCTTGAGCAGGGGAGAGGGCTTGTGGGAATCCTCCAGGTCCTGGAGGATGTAGTCGTGGATATTGTAGGTCAGGTCGGTGCCCACCATGTCGGCGTTCTCCATGGGGCCCAGCTGGGGCAGACGGAGGCCGAAGGAGTAGCGGACCGCCTCGTCCACGGTGGCGGCGTCGGCGATGCCGTTCTCCACGATGGAGATGGCCTCACGCCACAGGGCGTGCTGCATCCGGTTGGCGATGAAGCCGGGGACGTCCTTCTTGCACAGCACGGGCTTCTTACCCACGGAGCGCAGGACCTCCATGACAGTCTGAGCGGTCTCGTCGGAGGAAGCGTCGGACTTAACCACCTCCACCAGGGGGATCAGGTGGCCGGGGTTCCAGAAGTGGGTGCCCACGAAGCGCTCACGGTGCTTGAGCTCGGCGGAGATCTCGCTGGGGCTCATCACGGAGGAGTTGGTGCAGAAGATGGTGTCCTCGGCGCAGCGCTCTTCCAGCTTGGCGAAGGTCTCGCGCTTGATCTTCATGTCCTCGAACACGGCCTCGATGACGAAGTCGGCGTTCTTGACGATGTCGCTGTCAATATCGTTGGTGAAGGAGATGCGGGAGAGCCGGTCAGCCAGCTCCTCCTCGGTGATGACGCCCTTCTCCACCAGCTGCTTGGTGTTGGTGCGGATACCGGCTTCCACATCGGTGGGGTACAGGTCGTACATACCCACCTGGAAGTCGGGGTTGGAAGCGAACACGAAGCCGATGTTCTTGCCCATCATGCCCGCGCCGCAGATCAGGATATTCTTAATGTTCTTCATTGCGTTATGCCGTCCTTCCCGTCAAGCGGAAATTACACCACCAGGTAACCGCCGGAGCAGTCGCAGTTGCTGCCGGTGATGAAGTTGGAGGCGTCGGAGGACAGGAACAGAGCGTAGCCAACGAAGTCGTCGGGCTCGCCCAGGCGGCCGATGGGCTCGCGGTTCAGGAAGTTCTTGTACACGGCGGACTCGGGATCGAACATCCACTCGGTCAGGTCGGAGCGGAACACGGTGGGGCAGATGGAGTTGACGTTGATGTGGTACTTGGCGGACAGGTCGCAGGCCAGGCAGGAGACCATCAGGTCAGCGCCGCCCTTGGAAGTGCAGTAACCGGTGTAGCCGGCCATGCCGCGCTTGGAACGCTGAGAGGTCACGATGACCATCTTGCCGCGCTTGGTGTTGTCGGCCTCGTACTGAGCCACCATCTGATGGGCAACGTACTTGGTTACGATGTACACGCTCTTACAGTCAGCGTCCATGATGTACTGCCAGTCGGCAACGGACTGATCCAGCACGTTCTGGGGCTTGTTGTAGCCGTGGGAAACAGCCAGGATGTCGATGCAGCCGTACTGAGCCACGCAGGCCTTCACCAGAGCGTCCACATCCTCTTCCTTGGCGGGGTCGGCCACGAAGTAAGCGCAGTCAATACCCTCGGCCTTGAACTCGTCCTCCAGAGCCTTCAGCTTGGCGTCGTTGCGGCCAGTCATGAAGACCTTGGCACCGGCGTAGCCGTAAGCCTTAGCCAGCACGCAGCCCAGAGCGCCGGTAGCGCCGGTGACCAGGGCCACCTTGTCCTTAACGGAGAACATATTCTCAACGAAATCCTTCTTCACGGGAACCATGATGATTTCCTCCTTATATCGAATGAGTGGTCAAATGTCTGTTCCGCAACCGGATCAGGCGTTGGGGTAGTTGATGATGACCAGCATACGGGCGGGCAGGTTGCTCTCGTTCTTCAGGCCACGGCCCTCGTTGGGGGGGAAGGAGATGGACTCGTTCTTGTGGATGACATACTTCTTGCCGTCCTTATCGGTGACAGTCATCTCGCCCTCCAGGACGTAGTAGACCTTCTCAAGCGGGTTGTCCTCGTAAGCCCACTCAGCACCGCCGCCGGGCAGGAAGGTGGAAACGCCAACCCAGAACTTCTCAGCACCGGTCTCTTCCTTGCCGTGAATACGCATGGCGACGCAGCCGAAGTGGCCGGCGGCCTCATAAGTCTTGAGCTCCTCAACAGTACGCTTAACCATTTGAAATCCGCTCCTTTAAATAAAATATTTCATGTTTTTGGGATCTCTGCCAGGCCCTTTGGCCTAAGCACTTTGTCTGGTTATAGTGTAGCCACGACGCGGCTTTTGTGCAATACGCACAATTATGTAAGTAGGTAACTTGCGGGTTTGCACCCACCGAATGGTAAGTGTCGGAAAGTTGTAAAATTGGACAAAAGGGGCGAAAATAAAATGTGCAAAAAAGCTAAAACGGATGACGGAATGATACACCGTTGTTAAAGCTGCACAAATTCTTTGTTAAAATTTTGGCATACATAACGCGGAAGTCTGGACTGCTATCTTGTGGTGAACTGGCGGCTGTGTTATCATGATATCAGTGGAGCCAGAGCGGCTCCTCTGCGTAAATCCGGGAAGAGAAAGAGGTAACTGCTTGTGTGGAACGATCATTTTGACACACCGACAAATCCCTACCACTATGTGCTGCACTGCATCGGCGGGAAGTGGAAGATGACCATCCTCCATGAGATCCACACCTACGGGAGCATTCGCTTTAACCAGACGTTGAAGGCTCTGCCCATTTCCGAGAAAGTGTTCAGCCAGCAGTTGAGGGAGCTGGTGGAGGCGGGACTGATCCGCCGTATCTCCTACGACACCATTCCGCCCAAGGTGGAGTATGTGCTCACCCCCAGTGGAGAGCAGCTCATCCCCGCGCTGGACGCTCTGTATATCTGGAGCATCCGGCAGATGGACGAACGGGGTATCCCCATCGACTCTGACGCCTTTGTAGTCCATACCTCCAGCAAGTACACCGAGGAACTTCAGGACATTATGGCGGCCAACGATTTTAACCCGGACCGGAAGCGCCAGGGGCGGGACCGGAGCGAGAATCGGGACTGAGCAGCCCCGACCAATTCACAAAGACCCTGCTGAAGCCGGCCTTTGCCGGGTTTCAGCAGGGTTTTGTTTCTCCTGGCCTGGGAGACGTTGCAATCGGGACCGGTTTGGGGTATCATATTCGCTAGAAAAAGATCCTGAGCGAAGGAGGCGCGTGATATGCGCGATGGATTTGTAAAAGTAGCCGCCGGCACCCCCAAAATCCGGGTGGCCGACTGCCGTTATAACGCGGAGCAGATCTTTACTCTCATGCGGGAGGCGGACAAGCAGGGCGTGAAGGTGCTGGCCCTGCCTGAGCTGTGCCTCACCGGCTATACCTGTGCCGATCTGTTTCTTCAGCCCACCCTGCTGAGAGGAGCGGAGGAGGGCCTGGCCACCATTCTGGAGGCCACCAAGAATCTGGATATGGTGGCGGCCATTGGTCTGCCCGTATGGAACAAATGGGACAACAAACTGTATAACTGCGCCGCTGTGATACAGAGCGGAGAGATTTTGGGCCTGGTGCCCAAGACCTGCCTGCCCAACTACGGAGAGTTCTATGAGGGGCGGTGGTTCGCCTCGGGGGCCGGGGTGGAGACCAGAATTCCCCTGTGCGGCCAGGAGGTCTCCCTGTCCAGCAACGATCTGTTTGCCTGCGCGGATATGCCCAATCTGGTCATTGGCGTGGAGATCTGCGAGGACCTGTGGGCCCCTGAGCCTCCCTCCATCCGCCTGGCCCGGGCGGGGGCTACCATCATCCTGAACCTGTCGGCCTCCAACGAACTGGCGGGCAAGGCGGCCTACCGCCGGGGCCTGGTGTCCGGCCAGAGCGGCCGGCTGGTATGCGGCTATGTATATGCCGACGCCGGGGAGGGGGAGTCCACCACCGACCTGGTCTTTGCCGGCCACAACATTGTGGCGGAGAACGGCGCCATCCTGGCCGAGCGCCGGTTTGCCACCGGCCTCACCATCAGCGAGATCGACGTGGACCGGCTGGTCTACGAGCGCCAGCGGATGAATACCTATCGGGCCGATCCTTCCCAGGAGTGCTGGCGGATGTCCTTTGACATGGATCTGGCGGATACCCATCTCACCCGGCCCGTGTCCCCCACCCCCTTCGTGCCCCAGGACCAGAGCGACCGGGCGGAGCGGTGCAACGAGATCCTGTATACCGCCGCCCTGGGCCTGAAGAAGCGGCTGGAGCACACCCACGCCAAGACGGCGGTGGTGGGCCTGTCCGGCGGCCTGGACTCCACCCTGGCGGTGCTCATCACCGCGGTGTCCATGGAGATGCTGGACCGGCCTGCCAGCGATATCATTGCGGTGACCATGCCCTGCTTCGGTACCACTGACCGCACCAAGTCCAACGCGGTGCTGCTGGCCGAGCGGCTGGGCTGCACCCTCAAGACCATCGATATTGGGGAGGCGGTGCGCCGCCACTTCAAGGACATCGGCCAGTCCATGGAGGATCACGACGTCACCTTTGAGAACGGCCAGGCCAGAGAGCGTACCCAGGTGCTCATGGATATCGCCAACCAGACCGGCGGCCTGGTCATCGGCACCGGCGACCTCTCCGAGCTGGCCTTGGGCTGGTGTACCTACAACGGCGACCACATGAGCAACTACGCCGTCAACGCCGGTATCCCCAAGACTCTGGTGCGCCATCTGGTCAGCTTTATCTCGGACGACAAGGAGGCGGAGGACCCCCAGCTGTCCACCGTGCTGGCGGATATTCTGGATACCCCCGTGTCCCCCGAGCTGCTCCCAGCCATCGAGGGGCAGATTGCCCAAAAGACCGAGGATCTGGTGGGACCCTACGAGCTCCATGACTTCTACCTCTACTACGCCATCCGCTGGGGCTTCGGGCCCCGAAAGGTGCTGCGGCTGGCGGAGCAGGCCATGGGCAAGCGCTATGACCGCTCCACCCTCCTCAAGTGGCTGAAGAACTTCTATCGCCGGTTCTTCTCCCAGCAGTTCAAGCGCTCGTGCCTGCCCGACGGCCCCAAGGTTGGCTCGGTGGCCCTCAGCCCCCGGGGCGACTGGCGGATGCCTTCCGACGCCATGGCTTCTCTGTGGCTGGAGGAACTGGAGGGTCTGGAGTAAGGTGAACCTCTATTTCGAATTGTTCTGGACCTTCGCCAAAATTGGCGTGTGTACCTTTGGCGGAGGCTATGCCATGCTGCCCATCCTCCAGCGGGAGCTGGTGGAGAAGCGAAACTGGACCACTGAGGCGGAGATGTCCGACTACTTTGCCATCGGTCAGTGTACCCCCGGCATTATCGCCGTCAATACCGCCACCTTTGTGGGCCATAAATTGAAAGGCCCGGTGGGAGGCGTAGTAGCCACCCTGGGGCTGGTGTTTCCCTGCCTGGTCATCATCATGCTCATTGCGGCATTTCTTCAGAACTTTGCCGAGCTGCCGGTGGTGATCCACGCCTTCAATGGTGTGCGGGCCTGCGTGTGCGCCCTCATCCTGTCCAGCGTGCTCAAGCTGCGCAAGAGCACAGTGGTGGATGTGCCCACCGTGATCATCTTTGTGGTGGTGGCCGTTCTGGCAGTGGCGGGCAACTTTGTCACCTTCCCTGCCGGCACCGCTCTGGCGGCGGTGATGGGTTTTGTGACCTCCCCCATCGTGCTGGTGGTGCTGGCCGGGGCGGCCGGACTGTGCGTCCGGGCCGCCAAGGGAGGGCTGAAAGCATGATCTACCTTCAGTTGTTCTTTGAGTTTTTCAAGGCGGGCCTGTTTGCCATTGGCGGTGGCCTGGCCACCATTCCCTTCCTCACCGACATCAGCGCCCGTACAGGTTGGTTCACCGCCGGGGATCTGGCCAATATGATCGCCATTTCCGAAGCCACCCCCGGTCCCATGGGGGTGAACATGGCTACCTATGTGGGATTCCAAACCGGCGGAATTCCGGGAGGCGTTATCGCCACCCTGGGGCTGGTGTGCCCCTCCATCATCGTCATCCTCATCATTGCCGGATTCCTGAAAAAGTTCCGGGAGAGCCGTGGGGTGGATGCGGTGTTTTACGGCATTCGCCCCGCCTCCACTGCCCTCATTACGGCGGCTCTGGTGGAGGTATGCGCCATTGCCCTGGTAAATACCAGCGTGGCCTTCGGGACGGCGGACTTCTTCCACTGGAAGGGCATTGTTCTGGCGGCAGCGGTCTTTGTCTGCCTCCAGGTAAAGCCTCTGAAAAAGCTGCACCCCATTGTGTTTATCGCCGCCTCCGCGGTGATCGGTGCTGTGTTCCAATTCTAAAGAAGCGGGGGCTGTTGCACCCTGGTGCAGCAGCCCCCGCTTTTTATAGGAGAAATGATATGCGTATTGCCAATGTTGTGTCCGACTCCATTGTGGACGGTCCCGGCCTGCGGTTTACCGTCTTTACCCAGGGCTGTCCCCACCACTGTCCCGGCTGCCACAATCCGGAGACCCACGATCCCGCAGGGGGCCGGGAGGCCACGGTAACGGAGCTGGCGGAGCAGATGCTGTCCAATCCCCTGACCGACGGGCTTACCCTCTCCGGCGGGGAGCCCTTTGACCAGGCGGGAGAGTGCGCCGCCCTGGCGGCCCGGGCCAAAGAAAACGGCCTCAATGTGTGGGCCTATACCGGCTATCGCTACGAAACCATGCTGGAGCAGGGAATGCCGGATGTGCTGGCTCTGCTGGAGCAGGTAGACGTGCTGGTGGATGGGCCCTTTGTGGAAAATCTCAAGTCCTACGACGCTTTGTTCCGGGGTAGCACCAACCAGCGGCTCATCGACGTGCCCAAAAGCCGGGAGGCGGGAACGGTGGTGCTGTGGAGCCGGCCCGATCCGCTGGCTCACTTCACCCGGCCGGAGAGCTGAAAAGAGAGGGAATTGTTATGACACAGGAGATCGATCTGGAGACCTGGGCCCGAAAGGAACACTATGCCTTTTTCGCCCCCATGTCCCACCCCTTTTACAGCCTGACCTTCCCGGTGGATGTGACGGCCCTCCGGCGGCGGTGCAAGCAGGAGGGACTGTCCTTTTACTCCGCTATGGTCTTTGGGGTGACCAAGGCCATGGAGGGGGTGGAGGCATTCCTCTACAAGGACCGCAACGGCAGGATCGTGCGCCATGACCGGCTGGTGCCCAGCTTCACCGACCTGAAGGAGGGCAGCGACCTCTTCCACATTGTCACCCTGGAGGCGGGAGAGGATCTGGCCGACTTCTGCCGCCGGGCCAAGGCCGCCTCGGCGGCCCAGACGGAATTCATCACCGCCGGGCCCTGGGCGGAGGATGAACTGATCTACTTTACCTGTCTGCCCTGGTTCCCCATTACTGCCCTGACCAACGAGCGGGATGTGGTGCCCTGGGACTCGGTGCCCCGGGTAAGCTGGGGCCGCTGGGAGGAGCAGGGGGACAGGACCCTGCTCAGCCTCAGTCTGGAACTGAACCACCGCCTGCTGGACGGCGTCCATGTGGGACGCTTCCATCAGGCCCTCTGTGATTGGATGGAGACGCTATGACCTTATCAGATTTCCGGGCCCGCTGGGCGGGCCATATGCCTGGCATACAGGACGTCAAGCAGCAGTACGCGGTGCTGGTGCCTCTGGTGGATGGGCCGAAGGGGCCCAGCCTGCTCTTTGAAGTGCGGGCCAGCACATTGGCCCATCAGCCGGGGGAGGTATGTTTTCCCGGCGGACGAGTGGAGCCGGGGGAGAATCCCCAGGACTGCGCCCTGCGGGAGACCTTTGAGGAGCTGGCAATTCCGCCCCATGAGGTGGAGACTATTGCCCCCCTGGACCGGCTGGTGCAGCAGGGCAAGTTCGTCATGCATCCTTTCCTGGGGATCGTGAGCCCGGCGGGAATGGCCGCTATGGTACCCAGCCCCGCGGAGGTGGACAGTACCTTTCTGGTGCCGGTAGCCTGGCTCCGGGATCACCCGCCCCAGGTCTACTCCTACGAGCTCAAACCCCAGGTGGCGGCGGATTTTCCCTATGACAGCATCGGTTTTCCCCGGGGCTACCGCTGGCGCAGCGGGGAGACCACCGTGCCCGTCTACGCCTGGCCGGACCGGCCCATCTGGGGCCTTACCGGCCGCATCGTCCGCCACCTGATGGAGGAAATGGCATGAGAGCGCCGGAGCAGCTGGGGCCTTACCGCTATGAGCAGTCGGATACCTGCTTTCCCCTGGGGCAGGACAGTCTGGTCCTGGCCTCCTTTGCCACCCTGCGGCGGGGGGATCGGGTGTGCGACCTGGGCTGCGGCGCGGGAGCCCTGCTCCTGCTGCTGGCGGCCCGGCAATCCACATTGGCCCTGTCCGGTGTGGAAATCTCCCCCGAGGACAGCGCTCTGGCCCGCAAAAATCTGACAGAAAACGGTCTGACAGGGGAAATTTACACCGGCGATCTCCGCCAGGTGTGCAAAACGTTATCTGCGGGAGGGTTCTCTCTTGTGATCTCCAACCCGCCCTATTTCAAGGCGGGCAGCGGGGGAGACGGCGGGGCGGCCCGCATGGAGGAGGCCACTTTGACCGACTGGTGCGCCGCTGCCGGACGGCTGGTGAAAAACGGCGGGCGGTTTGCTCTGGTCCACCGGCCGGAACGGCTGGCGGAGCTCTTTACCGCCCTGCAGGGCGGCGGTCTGGAGCCCAAACGGCTCCAACTGATCCAGCATGACGCCGACACGCCCCCCTCTGCCGTTCTGGTGGAGGCGGTGCGCCAGGGCAGGCCGGGACTGGAGGTCCTGCCCACACTACTGATGAACCGGAGGTAATCCTATGGCCGGCATTTTATATCTGGTACCCACCCCCATCGGCAATTTGGGGGACATTTCCCAGCGCATCGCGGACACTCTGGAGTCGGTGGACTTTATTGCTGCCGAGGACACCCGGGTGACCCTCAAGCTGCTCAATCACCTTGGGCTGAAAAAGCCCCTCATCTCCTACTACCGCCACAACACCGAGGCGGGGGGACAGGCGGTGCTGGGCCGCCTGCTGGCGGGGGAGAGCTGCGCCCTGGTTACCGACGCGGGCACCCCGGCAGTGTCCGACCCCGGCGAGGACCTGGTGCGGCTGTGCGCCCAGAGCGGGGTGGAGGTGGTGGCCATTCCCGGCCCCTGCGCCCTCATCACCGCTCTGTCGGTGTCCGGCCTGCCCACCGGCCGCTTTACCTTTGAGGGCTTTCTGGCCATGAACAAGAAAAACCGCCGCGCCCACCTGGAGGAGCTCCGGCAGGAACAGCGGACCATGATCTTCTATGAGGCCCCCCATAAGCTGAATGCCACCCTGGCCGACCTGGCGGAGGTGTTTGGACCGGACCGGCGGATCTCCCTGTGCCGGGAGCTGACCAAGCTCCACGAGGAGGTGCGCCGCACCACTCTGGGGGAGGCGGTGGCCTGGTATGAGGAAAACCCGCCCCGGGGAGAGTTTGTCCTGGTGGTGGAGGGGGCGGCGGAGAGCGCCAAAGAGACCCCCACCCTGGAGCAGGGCCTGGAGCGGGTGGCCCAGCTGCGGACCGAAGGGCTGTCCCTGAAGGATGCCGCCCGGCAGGCCGCCAAGGAGACCGGTTTGCCTAAGAATGAGCTGTACGGCAGGGCGATGAATGAAAAAACGCCGTTATGCTAATGAGAGGAATTGAATATTACAAAACGTATTTTTTGGAGGCGTTCCAAAAATGCTGAATCAGCAAAAAAACGGTCGAATCGCCGGGAAAACAGGGAAAAAGATGGGAAAAAACAGCACAAAATTGCAGGAATCTTTTAACCTGTGTTAATCGTATAATTATTAACAGTAATGGAAAAAGAAAGGGACTCCCCGGCAAAAACGCCAGAGGAGTCCCTTTTTCTTTCAACTCGGATTACTTCAGCTGAAGCTCACGAATGCAGTTGGTGCAGACGTTCTTGCCCTTGAAGTTGATGACATCCTTTGCATCATCGCAGAAAATGCAGGCAGGCTGATACTTTTTCAGCACAATGGAAGCACCGTCCACATAGATCTCCAGAGAGTCCTTCTCTGCGATATCCAGTGTGCGGCGGAGCTCGATGGGCAGAACGATGCGGCCCAATTCATCTACTTTACGTACGATCCCGGTTGACTTCATAAATGCTACTTCCTTTCCCTATTAGTTTCCAATTATTCCCTTCATTAACTAGAAACTGACACAATTATAACACAACGTATTGTTCTGTCAAGCAATGTTACAAAAACTTCATATATTATCTGCCATTTTTCGCCTTGGAATTGGGTATCTTTTCCGAAGCTGGATCGTATAGATAGTCTGAACTGGAAATTTGGACAGGGAAAGGGGCGGACAGCCATGGCAATGGCGGCGATCTGGACGGGCATGGTGGTGATTTCCATCCTGTGTGGGCTGGCCACGGGGAACGGTCCGGCGGTGGGAGCGGCGGCTCTGGAGGGAGCCGGGGCGGCGGTGGATCTCTGTCTGGCCATGGCGGGGGTGCTCTGCCTGTGGATGGGAGTTATGGAGATCATGAAGCGCTCCGGCCTGTCGGCGGGTCTGTCCCGGCTGCTGCGCCCGCTGCTGGGGCGGCTCTATCCGGAGTTTGCCCGGGACCGGGAGGTAATGGATTGTATTTCCGCCAATGTGTCGGCCAATCTGCTGGGGCTGGGCAATGCGGCCACTCCTTTGGGCATTCAGGCCGCTCAGAAGATGAGCCGCCACAGGCCGGGGGTGGCCTGCGACGGGATGTGCATGCTGGTGGTGTGCAACACCGCCTCCATCCAGCTGATCCCCACCACTGTGGCAGGGGTGCGGCTGGCCGCAGGATGTGAGACCCCTTTTGATATTCTGCCGGCGGTGTGGCTGGCCTCCGCCATTTCGGTATGCGTGGGCATCCTGGCGGCCAAGGTGCTGGCCCGGCTGTGGAGGGACTGAGCATGGATACCTTTTTCACCATGCTGGTGCCCCTCATCATTGGAGTGGTGGCCCTGTGGGGTATGGCCCGGAAGGTGGACGTCTACAGCGCCCTGCTCTCGGGGGCCGGGGAGGGGCTGAGCGTGCTCATCCGCATTGTTCCGGCTCTGGTTGGGCTGTTGACGGCGGTCTATATGCTCCGGGCTTCCGGAGCCCTGGAGCTGGCCGCCCAGGCGCTGGCCCCCCTGCTTACTGCCGTGGGCATCCCGCCGGAGACGGTGGGCCTGATGCTGGTGCGGCCGGTGAGCGGCTCTGCTGCCCTGGGCGTGGGAGCGGAGCTCATCTCCACCTACGGTCCTGACTCGGAGATAGGCCGTACCGCCGCCGTTATGCTGGGGTCCACCGAGACCACCTTTTACACCATTGCCGTGTACTTCGGGGCGGCGGGCATCGTCAAAACCCGCTATGCCGTCCCCGCCGCTCTGTGCGCTGACCTGGCGGGCTTTCTGGCTGCCGCCTGGGCGGTGCGTCTGATCTTCTGAGACAAAAAACCGGGACCCGCTGCTTGAGCAGCGGGTCCCGGCCTGTTTACAGGGAGAAATCTTCGTCTTTCAGTTTATCCAGATTGAGCGTCACCGGCGGGGTAGGTACCCGCTTCAGCGGATCATACCGGAAGGCCCGGCAGCTGCCCCCAGGGGAGACCACACCCTTCTTGACGCAGAGGATCTGCTCCTCGTCCAGCTGAGTGCCCCGTTGACAGTAGCAGCAGCGGGGTTCGATATCCTTTTGGAACAGCATGGAATCCCTCCTGTCCTTATATAAATTCAGTACCTGTCATTATACCACGGGCTTGCGGCGTTTGCCAAGGCTTTTTCGTGAACCCAGGGCTGCTGCCAGCAGAAAGCCCAGAAAGATCATCCAGGCGGCCAGGATGGAGGCGGTGAGGGCGCCGTGAAACTCCATACCGGCGATGCCGGCCACCTGATCGGCCAGGTAATTGGAGACGGGGGCGTTGAGGGGGACAAAACGGACCAGAATGCCGATGAAAAGGGCGGACAGACCGCCGTGGAGCAGCTTGCCTACCAGGTAGGTGCCCACCGACAGGCCGCTGCCCCCGATGAAGGAGAGCACCTGACAGTGGACCGAGATGCCTGCCCAGCCCAGCATAAAGGCTGCCATGGTCAACCGGCTGCTGAGGGCGCCTCCCTCCGACAGGGTGGACACCCCGGAGGAGATCTCCAGCGCGCCGGTGAGCAGCCGCTGGGCCCATTCCGGCGTCAGGCCGAAGGGGGCCAGCACGGTGCCCAGCGCCTGGGCCAGACCGGGCAGGAAGCCGGAGCGGATAAGCAGCTGGATGACCACCGTAAAGAACACCACAAAGGCGCAGATATTTAAGGTAGAGAGAAAGGCGCTTTTCACCGAGCCGGTAAAGGCGGTGGAAAAGCGCTGGGCCTGAAACTGGGGCGCGGGACGGGTGGATTTCCCTCTGCCGCTGTCCTCGCCGGCCTTGTAGAAGCGGAAGAGCAGCCCCACACATACCGAGGCCATGGCATGGGCCAGGTAGAGAAGGACTCCCACCGTACTGCTGGCGAAGATACCCGCCCCCACCACGCCCAGGATAAAAGCCGGGCCGGAGTTGTTGCAGAAGGCCAGCAGCCGCTCCGCCTCGGTGCGGGTACACATCCCTTTCTCATAGAGGCTGATGGCGGTCTTGGCCCCCACCGGATAGCCTCCCACAAAGCCCAGGGCAAAGGCGGAGGCACAAGCTCCGCTGACGTGGAACAGAGGGCGCATGATCCCCTCCAGCAGCCGGCCCAGGTAGCGGGCCAGGCCCAGCTCCACCACCAGGGAGGAGAGCACAAAAAAGGGAAAGAGCGAGGGGATGATCACGTTGTAGCACAGCTGGAGGCCGGTGCGGGCCGCCTCCATGGAGGGCTTGGGGTAGAGCATCAGCGCCAATGTGGCGCACAACAGAACAAGACCCAGAATCAGATCGCGGACTCTGGCTTTGGACAGCAGCCGGGACATGGCACACACCTCCTTCACAGATGGGTATGCGCCATGGGGCCAAAAGTTGCCTGTCTCCCTCAGCCGGTGCGGAACACATGGCTGAAGAGGGTGTAATCCTGCTCCAGTTTGGTCAGCAGGCGGTAGGAGCCCCGGTGGAGGGTCCAGTCAATGACCACGCCCCGGAAATGGCGGAGCAGAAAATCGGCGGTCCACTCCGCCGACCAGCCGGGCAGCAGTCCGCCCTCCGCCTCCGCCTGGGCCAGGCAGCCGGCCATAGCCCGAAGGGTGAACCGGCTGGAGTCCATGGAGGAAGTGTCGTCGGGGGCGTCCAGACGCCGTTGATAATACCGGGCCACCAGCTCCCAGCCCAGGTTTTCCAAAAATTCCGCATAGTTGGTCATGAGCCGCCACAGGCGGCGGGCGGGGGGATCGTCCTCATGACCCGCCAGGCACTGCTCCAGATAGGTGTCCAGGGGGGCGAAACCCCGGGAGAGCAGATCCTCCTTGGAGCGGAAGTGGTGATAGAATGCTCCGGTGGTGATGCCCGCCTGCTGGCAGATCTCCCGGATGGATACCTTGTCAAAGCTCTGCTTTCGGGACAGATCCATGGCGGCCTGCAAAATGGCCTGTTCGGTCTGCCTGGCCTGCTCTTTTCTGCGGGTCCGATAGTCCTCCATTGGCTTCCACCTCTTGACAGCAGCGGCTCTTTGCCGCTATAATTTAAGTAGTCACATAACGACGTTATGTCAGTTTCGCAATATTGATTATAGGGTAGGATGATCAACTTGTCAAATGTACAGAAGATCGCGCTGCTTACCGATTCCACCGCCGACCTGTCCCCTGCGCTGCGGGCGGATAAGCCCATCTATACGGTGCCCCTGAAGATCGTCTGCGACGACGGAGAATACTCCGACGGAGTGGACATCTTTGCCAAGGATGTGTATGACCGCCTCCATCGGGGAGAGCTGCCCCGCACCTCTCTGCCTGACGGCGGCAGCATCAGCGACACCCTGGACCGCATCAAGGCCGACGGCTATGAAAAGGTGCTGGCCGTCATGCTTTCCTCCGGGCTGTCGGGCACCTATAATATGGTGCGCCTCCAGGCGGAGACCCGGAAGGACCTGGACATCGCCGTGTTCGACTCCAAAAGCGGCTCCCTGGGTATGGGGATCATGGTGCTCCAGCTGTGGGAGGACATTCTGGCCGGGATGGACTGGGACACTTTGGTGAGCCACTGGGTACCCAAGCTGATCGAAAATACCTTCCCCTTCTTCTCGGTGGACACCCTGGAATACCTGAGCAAGGGCGGGCGGATTGGAAAGGTGGCCGCCTTTGCCGGTACCCTGCTGAGCATCAAACCGGTGATTTCCTTTGCCTCCGACGGCCAGCTTCAGAGCGTGGCCAAGGTGCGGGGCCGCCGGCAGGTTCAGGACAAAATCCTGGAGCTGATGGAACAGCACATCCGGCCCGGCGTCCGGTACAACCTGGGCATTGCCAACGGCGGCGCGCCCGAGGAGATGGCGGAATTTGCCGTCCGGATGAAGGAGCGCTTCCCCGACGCTGTGCATATGTGGGAGGGCGAGATTGACGCCACCCTCAGCGTGTACATCGGCGACGGTGTGCTGGGGGGCGGCATCCAGATTCTGGAGGATTGACAAGTACAAAAAAGCCTGCTGCTGCGGCAGCAGGCTTTTTTTATGGTTTTCAGGCCTGGTCCGGGGGTCCCAGGCGCTTGTGGATGTCCCGGCGGAGCAGGGTGTAGATCACCGAGGCGATGGGTACGCTGATGAGCACACCCACCAGGCCCAGCAGGCTGCCGCCCACGGTAACGGCGGCCAGCACCCAGATGCCGGGCAGTCCCAGGGAGGTACCCACCACCCGGGGATAGATCACATTGCCCTCCACCTGCTGGAGGATAATAAGGAAAATCACGAAAATAAAGGCCTTCAGCGGGGAGACCATCAGCAGCAGGATGGCGGATACGATGGCGCCGATGTAGGCGCCCGCTACCGGGATGAGGGCGGAGGCTCCCACCGTGACGCCGATGAGGGGGGCGTAATCCGGCTGGATAAAGAGCATTCCCAGGGAACACAGGCTGCCCAGGATGCAGGCCTCGATACATTGACCGGTAACAAATTTGGTGAAGGTGGCGGCGGTGAGGGAGACCACGTCCGAGATGGGGCCGGCCACCTTGGCGGGAACATAGGCCTTCAGCAGCCGCCGGCACTGGCCCAGCAGTTTGTCCCGGCCGGAAAGCATATAGATGGAAAAGACCAGGGCCAGCACGCCGGTGACCAGAATGGAGACCAGACCGGTGGTGAACTCCACCAGCCGGGGACCCAGGTTGGACAGGATGTTCAGGGCGTTTTTGAGCACACCCTCCAGGGTGGTGTTCAGGCTGGACAGGTCCAGCTGCTCGATGTCCAGGTGCAGGTATTCCAGCAGCTGGTTGATGGAGTTCTGGGCGTTGGTGATGTAGCCGCCCAGATTGAGCACAAAGGTCTGGATGCTCTCCACCAGCTTGGGCAGCACGAAGGAGAACAACGCCACGATCAGGAGGATGAGGGCCAGATAGGCGGTAAGCACCGCCAGCGGGCGGGCGGCCCCCCGGGCGGGTGTTTTGTCCAGCCCCCGGCTGTACAGCCGGTAAAAGAACTGACAGGGCCGGTTGAGGATAAAGGCCAGACAGAAGCCGATGATCAGCGGCTTAAAGACCGCCAGTAAAGTGCCCAGCACACCGCCGATCACATCCAGACGGGCCAGGACCATAACCAGCAGGACTGCGTATGTAATAATGAGCAGGATACTGCGGAAGAGTTTCTTATCCATGTGAAACCTCGATTTCTTTACAGGAACTGGTGACTCCACTATAGCACCCTCGCCGCATACCGTCAACGGGAAAGCAGGATCTTTAAGAAAATTTAATTAGCGGCCGAATCAAATGCGGCCGGAAGATTTTGCTTGACAAACAAAGTGAGATTTCGTATAATCTAGTAAACAGATAGGAATTAAGTAGATTCCGGAAAGGAGCCACCGATGTCTGAAAAATTTGTCTACGCTGATCATGCGGCTACTACAGCCGTTACCGATACCGCTCTTGCCGCTATGCTGCCCCACTTTACCCGGGATTATGGCAATCCCTCCAGCCTGTATCGCTTTGCCCAGGAGGGCAAGACCCATCTGGAGGAAGCCCGGGCTCAGGTGGCCGCCTGCCTGAACGCAAAGCCGGAAGAAGTCTATTTTACCTCCGGCGGCACCGAGGCCGACAACTGGGCCCTGCGGGGGGTGGCCGAACTGATGGCCCTCAAGGGCAAAAAGACCGGCCATATCATCACTACCGCCATTGAACACCACGCCATCCTCCACACCGCCCAGTGGTTGGAGAAGCAGGGCTATGAGGTGACCTACCTGCCGGTGGACGGGGACGGTCTGGTGGACCCCGCCAACCTGGAACAGGCCATCCGGCCGGATACCATCCTGATCTCCGTCATGGCCGCCAACAATGAGATCGGCACCATCCAGCCCATTGCGGAGATCGGCGCCATTGCCAGAGCCCACAAGGTGCTGTTCCACACCGACGCCGTCCAGGCGGTGGGCCACATCCCGGTGGATGTGGAGGCGTGGAATGTGGACCTGCTCTCCCTGTCCGGCCATAAGTTCGGCGGACCCAAGGGGATCGGGGCCCTGTATATGAAAAAGCCCCTCCGGCTGCCCGCCCTCATCCAGGGCGGCGGACAGGAGAAGGGCCGCCGCTCCGGCACCGAGAACGTGCCCGGCGCCGCCGGTATGGCCGCCGCTTTGAAGGAGGCGGTGGACCACCTGGCCCAGGAGTCCGCCCGGCTGTCCGCCCTGCGGGACAAGCTCATCGCCGGCCTGTCCGTACTGCCCTATACCCGCCTCACCGGGCATCCGGTGAAGCGGCTGCCCGGCACCGCCTCTTTTGTCTTTGAAGGTGTGGAAGGTGAGGCCCTGTTGCTCCATCTGGACGCCAAAGGAATCTGCGCCTCCTCCGGTTCGGCCTGCTCCTCCGCCTCTCTGGACCCCTCCCATGTGCTGCTGTCCATCGGACTGCCTCACGCCATTGCCCACGGGTCCCTGCGGCTCTCTCTGGGAGCGGAGAATACGGAGGAGGATGTGGATTATATCCTGAAAGAAGTACCCGCCGTGGTAGCCTACCTGCGGGAGATGTCCCCGGTGTGGGACAAGGAAGCCCAGAAACCCACCTGGGAACTGTAATTGGAAAGGAGCAACTACAATGCTGTATTCAGATAAAGTGATGGACCATTTTGAGCATCCCCGCAACGTGGGAGAGATCGAGAACGCCGACGGGGTGGGCCAGGTGGGCAATCCCAAGTGCGGCGATATCATGAAGATGTATCTGAAGATCGACGGCGACGTTATTACCGACGTGAAGTTCAAGACCTTCGGCTGCGGTTCCGCCATCGCCACCTCCTCTATGGCCACTGAGATGATCAAGGGCAAGACCATTGCCGAGGCCATGACCCTTACCAACGCCGCCGTGGCTGAGGCCCTGGACGGGCTGCCCGCCCACAAGATGCACTGTTCTGTGCTGGCGGAGGAGGCCATCAAGGCGGCGCTGGCCGACTACTATCAGAAGAAGGGAGAGCCGGTGCCCGAGTCCCTTAAGCTGCCCTGCGACTGTGAGGATGGGCACTGCTGCTCCTCCTGCGGATAACGAAGAAGTCCTGCCGTGAAAACGGCAGGACTTCTTTTATGCGGGCGGAGGAAGCTGGGGTTCCGCCTCCCCCTCCGGCGGGGGAGCCAACTGGAAGGTGACGGTGGCCTTAAACAGATCGCCGTCGATGCTCAGATCGAACTGTCCGTGCTGCAGCTCGGTAAGGCTGCGGGCAATGGACAGCCCCAGGCCGGAGCCGTCGGTGGTGCGGGAGGTGTCTCCCCGGACGAAACGCTCCATCAGCTGCTCTGGGGGGATGTTGAGCTGCTGCCGGGAGATGTTTTTCACCGAGAATACGGCGCTGTTATCCCGGCGGGTGATCTCCAGATAGACCCGGGTGCCCTCCAGGGCGTACTTGTTGCAGTTGGACAGCAGGTTGTCGATGACCCGCCACAGGTGGTGGCCGTCCGCCATGATCCATACTTCTTCTTCCGGATAGAGGGTGACCACGGCCAGATTGCTCTGGGCAAATCGCTCCTCGAATTCACCCAGAGCCTGCTGGACCAGCTGCACCATACCCAGCCGCTCCAGGTGGACGGGCAGGGTGCCGGTGGAAGCTTTGGAGGCCTCCACCAGATCCTCGGTCAGCTTTTTCAGCCGCTGGCTTTTCCGGGTGAGTACCTCGATGTAGGACTGGATCTGGGGATCGTCAATGGGCTGCTTCTTCAGCAGGTCCACATAGTTGATGATGGAGGTCAGAGGGGTTTTCAGGTCGTGGGATACGTTGGTGATGAGCTCCGCCCGGAAACGCTCGCTGCGGATGCGCTCATCCACTGCCTGGCTAATGGTGCCGCCCAGGTCGTTGAGCTGCTTGGCGTGCTGGGCCAGGTCGTGGTACAGGCCCCTGGTGTCGATCTTGAAGCTGGGGTCGCCGCCCAGGATGTGGTCGGCGCCCTGGCGAACCCGGTGCCACTGGATGGCCCAGCGGCACAGCAGCCACAGCACCAGGCCCTGATAGACCGGAACAAGCACTATGGTGAGGGCGGTGAGGTAGGTACCCACCAGATAGAGCAGAAAGAGCACGATGACCCGCCCGGTCAGGGGCCAGCTGTGGGCGGCGTTGCGGATCGCCCGACCCAGTACCTGGATCAGCCGCCAAACAAGGGTGTTGGTCCACAGGGTTTTGGTGCGGATGCGGGTCATAAGGGTGAGCAGGGAGGAGAGCAGACACAGACCCACCCCGCTGGAGACGAGGGCCAGCCCCACCACCACATCGGTGGACGGGCCGTTGGAGTTAAGGGCCACTGCCATGGGATCGCCGCCGGTCAGCAGCAGGATGATGACCCAGAGTTCCAGCAGTACCAGCAGGTCCAGCGGAATGCGGTCAAACCGGCTGGGGATGATGTCCTCTCTGCCGAGACGGCGTCCTACCACCCGGCATAGAAAGACGCAGGCCAGCACGCAGGATACGTCCAGCACTACGGTGAGCACCGCCAGAGCGGGCAGGTACCTGGCATATTCGCTGAAATCCTGGAAGCTGTCCCAGAACTCATCGTGGACTGACAGGGGATAGGCCACGCCGTATTCAATGGCCAGCTCCGTATAGAGCAGGCGGCTGTCCTGGGCCTGGTTGTAGTCCCAGGAGTTTCCGTTAAAGGTGTAGCCGTATTGAGCTGCCAGGGCGGCGTCGGTAGGGGTGAGCAGCTGCTCGGTGCCGTTGTCCAGCACCACATAGAGCAGATAAAACTGCTTTTCTCCGTTCCATACAAAGTAATCCTTCCGGCGCTCGCCGCCGTCGTTGTAGGTGACGTCAATGGAATCCCGCAGGACGGTATGGACGCTGCTTTCCACCGTCTGGCCATCCTCCAGATTGGAGTAGACCAGCGCGCCGCTGTCATTGCGCCGGATGGTAAAGCAGAAATTGGTGCGCTCGCTGTCCAGAGCGTATTCCAGATCGCTGAGGCGCTGTTGGTCCAGGTAGGACAGCGGGGCTTCCCAGGCCTGATACTGGAGCAGCCGGGCCAGTTCTTCCACCGGTACCATACAGTTGCTCATGTATTGAGAACAGGCGTTGCTGGAGTAGTAGCCAACGCCGGTCCACAGGGTGTCCCACTGGGAGAGGATAAACAGAGTGGCCCAGAAGCCCCCAACGCCGGTGCCCAGGGCCAGAAGGAAGGCGATCGCCTTCACCACCAGCCGGGTCCCCAGTTTTTTCATGGTGTTTCCCCTCCTTTTGAATGGGTCAAAGCTTTTCCATCTTGTAGCCCAGCCCCCACACCACTTTAATGTACCTGGGGTTGGCCGGATCGATCTCGATTTTTTCTCTCAGGTGACGGATATGGACCGCCACGGTGTTCTCCGAACCCAGGGAGGGATCGTTCCATACCAGCTCGTAGATCTGGCTGGTGGAAAAGACCCGGCCGGGATTTTTCAGCAGCAGAAGGAGGATGTTGTACTCCAGAGGGGTCAGGTTCACCCGGTCCCCATCCACGGTGACCGACTTGGCGCTGTCGTCCAGAGCGATGCCGCCGTTGGTGAGCAGCTGGGTGTTCTCACTGGCGCCGCTTTTGCCGCCCAGGCTGGTATAGCGCCGCAGCTGACTTTTCACCCGGGCAATGACCTCGATGGGGTTGAAGGGCTTGGTGATATAGTCGTCGGCGCCGATGTTCAGTCCCAGAACCTTGTCGGCGTCCTCACTTTTGGCGGTGAGCAGGATAATGGGAACGTTGAACTTTTCCCTCAGCTTGGCGGTGGCCCGGATGCCGTCCAGGCCGGGCATCATGATGTCCATCAGGATCAGGTCCACCGGCTGGGCCTCCGCCGCCTTGACGGCCTCCAGCCCGTCGTAGGCCTTGACGGTGCGGTAACCTTCGCTGGTCAGGTAGATGTCCAGGGCGGAAACAATGTCGCGGTCGTCATCACAGACGAGAATGGTATACATAGGCTCACCTCGTATGCTGTAAAGAATAGCAGACGTCTTTTAAGGGCGGAACGGGAATTTGTTTAAAAAGCCTTTAAGAGCGTCTGGTCTGATGCGTATTATATCTTATTGTACCTCCAACCACCGGTAAAAGCAAATGCAGGGGTAAATGGCCTCTTCTTCTTTTTCAATGAAGAGGAAAAAACTGTGAAAAATGGTATCATGACGTAAAAAGGACTTGCGGATTGGGAGACGGACGGATATAATGATGAATAAACGCATATTGCGGCGTCCCTGCCGTGCCGTGAAGCGGCCGGCGGGGCTCGCCGTCTTTTTGTGGCTGCGGAAGGAGGCGGGCAACGATGGTGCTCCGGATGGAGAATGGCGACGCCTGGGCGCTGCTCGCCCGTCTGATCAGGGAGAACTTTGGCCGGACGGAACTGCCCCGGGTGGCCCGCATGGAGTCGGGGAAGCCCTGGTTTCCGGATGTGCCCGGCCTGCACTTCAACCTGAGCCACAGCGGCGGCCTGGCCCTGTGCGGGGCAGATGAGGCTCCGCTGGGGGTGGATGTGGAGCGGGTGCGGCCCCGGCGGGCAGGATTGGCCCGTTATGTCCTCTCGGAGAAGGAATTTGCCTGGTTCCAGGACCGGGGGGGAGACTGGGGAAGCCTGTATACCCTGTGGACCCTGAAGGAGGCCAAGGTCAAGTGCCTGGGGACCGGCCTGCGTCAAGCGCCCCGGACCATTGGCGTGCCTCTGCTGGAGCCGGGACAGACGGGGGAACAAGACGGCCTGCGCTTTGGGGCCTACGCCGGTCCGGACTGGCGGGCGGCGGTGTGTACTGCTGGAAAAGAGCCCCTGCCCAGGCAGGTCTGGGCGGGAAAGTGACAATCTGTTTCTTTTTCTTAATATCTTTTTAAGAAACAGGCTCTGATTTTCTAAAAGAACACCCGCTATACTTGACCATGAGAAAGAGTATCGTGAGGAGGGAGCAGCGTGAATATCCTGATCGTAACGGGTAAGTTCGGCATGGGCCACTGGTCGGCCTCCATGTCCCTGCGTCAGCAGCTGCTGCGGGCTTTCCCGGAAGCACAGGTGGAGGTCATGGACCTGATCGCCTATACCAACCACAACTCCGAGTCCATGTACAAGTGGTTCAATGTCCTGGTGACCCGGGGCAGCGGACTGTTCAACCTTTATTATAAGTTTACCCAGAACAAGGATTCCGACGAACGGCCCCTGAATGATGAGCAGTGCCCCGACCGGGTGGAGGAGCTCTTCGAGCGCAAGCGGCCCGATGTGATCATCGCCACTCATCCCATCTGTGCCCGCATTGTGGCCCGCTGGAAGAAGGAGACGGGGAGCAGCCTGCCCATGGTGACCTGCGTCACCGACCTGACCAGCCATTCCGAGTGGATCCACCGGGTTACCGACTGCTATCTGGTGGGTACCGAGGAGATCAGGGAGCGGCTGGCGGCCAAGGGGGTCAGCCGGGACATCATCTATGTCACCGGAATTCCCGTCCGGGCGGAGTTTAAGCTGCCCGTCCACCGGGGCGACCGAAAGGAACGCAACCTACTCATTATGGGCGGCGGCCTGGGCATGATGCCCCGGAAGGATTCCTTCTATGAGGCGCTGGACACCATGCCTGGCGTACATACCACCATCATTACCGGCCGTAACCAGAAGCTGTACGACCGGCTGGTCAACAAATATGAGAACATCCGGGTGATCGGCTTTACCGACCGGGTCTATGAATATATGGCCTGGGCCGACCTGGTGCTCACCAAGCCCGGCGGTATCACCATGTTTGAGAGCATTTTCTCCGAGCTGCCCATTCTGGCCTGGGAGCCCTTCCTGGAGCAGGAGAAGAACAACGCCCGTTTCCTGGTGAAGCGGGGACTGGGCCGTGTGGCGGCCAAGGAGCCCGACGAGTGCCTGACCGCCATTCGGGAACTGATTTATGACGACTATACGCTGGCCGATATGTCGGCCAAAATGCACGCATTGAAAGAACAGCTGGAGCAGGAGAGCCTGACCCATATCCTGGCCCGGCTCACTGCGGGAAAAGGGGTGTGCGCCTGATGGACAAACGGAAGAGTTTGGTCGGTATCGGGCTGATCCTGGCCCTCATGGCCTTTACCGGCTATATGCTGCTCCGGGATATGTCCTTCTCGCGGCTGGCCAGCACCCTGCGGCAGCTCAATCCCCTGTGGCTGCTGGTGGGGCTGGGCATGATGTTCGTGTTTGTGGGCAGCGAGGCCCTGTGTTCCAGGATCGTTTTGGGGCGTCTGGGCCATAAGGTGCGCTACCGCCGCTGTCTGGGTTATTCCTTTGTGGGCTTTTATGTCAGTTCCATTACCCCCTCCTCTACTGGCGGTCAGCCGGCTCAGGTCTACTATATGTCCAAGGACAATATCCCGGCGGCCCACGGCGCGCTGAATATGATGCTCATCGCGGTGTGTTATCAGGCGGTGGTCATCGTCTATGCTCTGGCGGCGGCCCTGACCCACTTTTATCTGGTGCAGAATCTGGGGAGCGGTCTGGGACTGCTGCTGCTCTACGGTGTGGTGGTCAACGGAAGCCTGACGGTGGGAATGCTCTCCCTCATGTTCCTGCCCAACGCTGCCCGCAAGCTTACCGGCGGCGTGCTCAAACTGCTGGTGAAGGTGCGCATCATCCGCAATGGGGACAAGGCCCGCCAGCGGCTGGAGAAGCAGATGGAAGAGTACCACAAGGGCGCCCAGTGCGTCAAACAGAATCCGGGTATGATGGTGGGCCTGGTGCTCATCACCATCATCCAGCTCACCGCTCTCTTCTCCATTCCTGTGGCGGTATACTACGCATTCGGCCTGTCGGGCGCCAGTCCGCTGGAGATCATCGCTACCCAGGCGCTGGTGACCCTGGCGGTGGCCAATCTGCCGCTGCCCGGCGCCGTGGGCGCCTCTGAGGGCGGCTTTGTGACCGCCATGGCCCTCTTCTTCGGTTCCAGCCTGGTGACGCCTGCCGTGCTGGTGTCCCGGGGCATCAGCTTCTACTCCTTCCTGGTGATCAGCGCCATTGTCGCGCTGGCGGTCCATCTGCGGACCCGCCGCCAGCGGAGAATGGAGGATTCCACCCCTTACCCTAAGCAGGCCCGGGGGCCTATCGTGACCTGAAAAACGGCGTCCTATGGACGCCGTTTTTTCCTCTTGTGCCGCCGGGCCGGGTGCATTATAATCAGGGAGAAGAACAAAGGAGGCGGGATGATGTACTATTTGGGGATCGATCTGGGCGGCACCAACGTGGCTGCCGCTGTGGTGACTGAAAACGGTGAACTTTTGGGCAAGGTCAGTCTGCCAACCCCCCGGGGTGTGCCGGCGGAACAGGTAGCCGATCAGATGGCGGCAGCCTCCCGGGCGGCGGTGGAGCAGGTGGGCCTGTCCATGGATGATATTGAGTCGGTGGGCATTGGTTCCCCTGGTACCATTGAGCCTGATACCGGCGTGATCCGGTTCTGGTCCAACCTGGACTTTTCCAATGTGCCCCTCACCGCCCTGATGGAGGAGCGGCTGAATAAAAAGATCTACCTGGAGAACGACGCCAATGCCGCCGCTCTGGGCGAATTTGCCGCCGGCGCCGGCAAGGGCAGCCAGTCCATGATCGCCATTACCCTGGGTACCGGTGTGGGCGGCGGCGCTGTCCTCAACGGCAAGCTGTATACCGGCTTCAACTACGCCGGCATGGAAGTGGGCCACTTTGTCATCGAGCACGACGGCCGGCTGTGTACCTGCGGCCGGAAGGGCTGCTTTGAAGCCTACTGCTCCGCTACCGCCCTCATCAAACGCACCCGTGAGGTCATGGAGGAACACCCCGACTCCAAGCTGTGGGAGTTGGCGGGCACTCTGGAGGCGGTCAACGGCCGCACCCCCTTTGACGCCGCCGCCCTGGGCGACGCGGCCGCCGGAAAGGTCATCGATGAGTATGTGGATTACCTGGGCTGCGGTGTGGCCAGCCTGGTGAACATCTTCCAGCCGGAGGTGTTCTGCATCGGCGGTGGGCCCTCCGCTCAGGGGGAGACGCTGATGGCTCCCGTGCGCTACATCCTGAATCGGGAGGACTACGCCCGCAACAGCGTCCACCGTACCCGGCTGGTGCGGGCGGCTCTGGGCAACGACGCCGGTATCATCGGCGCGGCCCTGCTGCCCCTTTTCCGATAAGTCCAAAACAGGGCCCGCCATCCGGCGGGCCCTGTGCTTTTGGGGCGGCTCACTCCACCGGCTCGTAGCCGTCGCAGCAACAGTCGGACTCTTCCTGCTCCTTGTCATCCTCCGGCCGGGGAAAAGCCAGCAGGGACAGACCGAACAGCGCAGCCGCCCCCAGAGCAATGATCTGAAGCCGGTGTTCCTCCAGCCAGGGACGGCGCTCCTCCAGAGCAGGCAACTTGAGGGCGCCCGCGTACAGCAGAGCCGCGCCGCCGCCGCACAGTGCCAGCCGGAGCAGGACGTGCATCTTGTCTGAAATGGGCTCCATGGATACCCCTCCTTTGATTCCAGTATAGCGGAGAAGGAGGGCCCCCATGACCCCGGTTTAAGAAATTGTGGAGAATTGGTTAAGATTTATCCGGCGGCCTTGTATGTGCCGGAAAAATCGGCTATAATGTGACAAGATTTTGGAAATTGTCCGTCCTGAGGACGGAATTTACAGTATTGAGGGCGACTACATGAAAGGCAAGCAGAAACAGCATCCATCTCCCCAGCCCGTCCCCCGTCCTCGCCGGGACGTGCCCCGGGTGAGCGCCGATCCCAATCTGGGCCTGACCATGGTCCAGGTGCGGGAGCGCCAGCAGAACGGCTGGGCCAACGATCCGGTGGAATCCCCCACCAAGACCGTAGGCCAGATCGTGCGCGCTAACGTCTTTACTTTCTTCAATTTTATTTTTGTGGTGCTGGCTGCTTTGCTGATCTTTGTGGGATCGGTGGAGGATCTGCTGTTCCTGCTCATCGCCATGGCTAACACCGGTATCGGCATTTTGCAGCAGCTGCGCTCCAAGCAGACCATCGACAAGCTGAACCTGTTGGCCGCCCCCAGGGCCAATGTGGTGCGGGAGGGGCAGCTGGGCTCGGTGCCCGCCGCCCATCTGGTGCGGGACGACGTGGCGGAGCTGGCCTCCGGCGATCAGATCCCCGCCGACGCCACGGTGCTGGCCGGTCAGATCCAGGTCAACGAGGCCCTCATTACCGGCGAGGCCGATGCCATCATCAAGCGGCCGGGAGACGCCCTGCTCTCCGGTTCCTTTGTGGTGGCGGGACGCTGCCGGGCCCGGCTGGACCGGGTGGGGGCCGACTCCTACGCCGCCCGCCTTACCCTGGAGGCCAAAAAGGACGTCACGGTGGGCAAGAGCGAGATGATGTCCTCTCTGGACAAGCTGATCCGGGTCATCGGTATCCTGCTCATCCCCATCGGCATCGCCCTGTTTGCCAAGGAATTTTTCATCGTGGGCCGCACCTTCCAGGAGACGGTGGTGTCCACGGTGGCTGCCCTCATCGGCATGATCCCCGAGGGTCTCTACCTGCTGACCAGCGTGGCTCTGGCGGTGAGCATGATCCGGCTGGCCCAGGGCAAGGTGCTGGCCCAGGATATGAACTGCATCGAGACCCTGGCCCGGGTGGACGTGCTGTGTGTGGACAAGACAGGCACCATCACCGAACCCCGGATGGAGGTGGGGGAGGTGGTGTACCTGGACCCGGAGAAGTACGCCGAGACCGAGGTCACCGAGATCCTCAACGCCTTTTATCAGGTTTCCGAGGCGGACAACGATACTGCCCGGGCCATGCAGAAGAAGTTCCACGGCCGGTCGGCCTGGCACGCGGAAAAGACCATCCCCTTCACCTCCGCCACCAAGTGGAGCGCCGCCGTCTTTCCCGGCCACGGCGCCTATCTGGTGGGCGCTCCCGAGTTCATCCTGGGGCCCCGGTACGGGGATCTGAAGGAGCAGGTGGACCCCTGGTCCGCCAAGGGCTACCGGGTGCTGTTGGCCGCAGAATACCAGGGGATGCCCGACCAGAAGGGGCTGGACCCCCGGCGGGTGTGCCCCATGGCCCTGGTGCTGCTGTCCAACCGGGTGCGGGAATCGGCGCCCAAGACCTTCCAGTTCTTTGCCGAGCAGAAGGTGGCCGTTAAGGTCATTTCCGGCGATAACCCGGTGACGGTGGCCGAGGTGGCCCGTCAGGCGGGCATCCAGGGGGCGGACCGCTATGTGGACGCCGCCACCCTCCACTCCGATGCCGACATGGACCGGGCGGTGCGGGAATTTACCGTGTTCGGCCGGGTCACCCCCGACCAGAAGCGCAAGCTGGTCCAGGCCCTTCAGCGGGCGGGCCACACCGTGGCCATGACCGGCGACGGCGTCAACGATGTGCTGGCCCTGAAGGACGCCGACTGCGGCATTGCCATGGCTTCCGGTGCGGAGGCCGCCTGCCACGCCGCTCAGCTGGTGCTCCTCAACTCCGACTTTGCCGCCATGCCCAAGGTGGTGGCCGAGGGCCGCCGGGTCATCAACAACATCCAGCGTGCCGCCGCCCTCTATCTGGTGAAAAACATCTTCTCCTTCTTCCTGTCCATCATCTCCCTGTTCGCCACCTTCCCCTACCCGGTGACCCCGCTGCAGATCTCCTTCCTCAGCGCCGTCACCATCGGCGTGCCCTCCCTCTTCCTGGCTCTGGAGCCCAACCACGCCCTGGTAAAGGGAAAATTTCTCACCAACGTGTTCCGGGCAGCCCTGCCCGGCGGCCTTACCGACCTGATCATCGTGCTGGGGCTGGAGGCCTTCTATCTGGTGTTCGGCTTCACCACCGACGAGCTGTCCACCATGTCCACCATTCTGCTGGTGGTCATCGGCCTGCTGGTGCTCTATCAGGTGTGTAAGCCCTTCGACTGGAAGCGGCGGGTGCTGATGATCGCCATGAGCGCCTCCTCCGCGGTGGCCATCATCTGGTTCGGGGCCAGCTTTGGCCTGAGCCAGCTGACGATTCAGTCCTTCCTGGTACTGGTGGTGTTCCTGGGCCTGTCCTACCCGGTGATGAACGTGCTGCTGAAGGTATGTCAGTACGGCGCCCTGCTGTGGGACAAGGCCAGACATATGAGGCGCCGCACATGAGTCTGACGGTACGGCCCTACCGTCCGTCGGACTGCCCCATTCTGGCGGAGCTCTTTTATCAGACGGTCCATGGGGTGTGCGGGCGGGATTATACCACACAACAGCTGGATGCCTGGGCCGACGGACAGGTGGATCTGGCGGCCTGGGATGCCTCCTTTCAGGCCCACACTACTTTGGTGGCGGAGTGGGACGGGATGGTGGCTGGCTTTGCCGATCTGGCCGACGACGGCTACCTGGACCGGCTCTATGTCCATAAGGATCTCCAGGGCCGGGGGATCGCCACCGCCCTGTGCGATGCCCTGCCCGGCGCCCGGCTGACTCACGCCTCTCTCACCGCCCGGCCTTTCTTTGAACGCCGGGGCTGGCAGGTGGAGCGGGAGCAGCAGGTGGAGCGCCATGGGGTCAAATTGACCAATTTTGTCATGGCACGGGAACCGGCCTGTGCGCCCATATGACAAGAAATTACCTTTACTTTTCCCCTGAACCCTGATATAATGAGCGGAGAATTGAATTGTATCCGCAGTTGCGGCAGTGCCGCGAAAGGGGAAGCCGGTGTAAATCCGGCGCAGTCTTACCTCTACTGTAAGCGTGGACGAAGGCGCGAATACCATTGGCCCGTGGGGCTGAGAAGGTGCGCCGGAGGAGGAAACGCAAGCCAGGAGACCCGCTGCAGGGATACCGTATTGCGTAGCTCTGAGGTGGAGAGGTGCGGCATTTTTTCATTGAAAAAGGCCCTCCCCAAAGCTGGGGAGGGCCTTTTTGTGTCGAAGGAGGCGGTCTGGTGCTGGAACTGTATATCCCGGTGGGGAACAAGCAGCTGCGCTGCGGCTATACCACCGGCACTTGTGCCGCCGCCGCTACAGCCGGGGCAGTCCGGTTGCTGCTTACCGGGGAGGCTTTGCCCGCAGTGCGGGTGGATACCCCTGCGGGGATCGCGGTGGAGGTTGAACTGCTGGAACAGTCCGCCGGAACCGGCTGGGCCAGCTGCGCCGTCCGGAAGGACGGCGGGGACGACCCGGATGTGACAAACGGAACCCTGATCTTCGCACGGGCGGAAAAGACCGACACCCCCGGCATCACCATCGACGGCGGTACCGGCGTGGGCCGGGTGACCCGGCCCGGACTGGACCAGCCGGTAGGCGCAGCTGCCATCAACTCCACCCCCCGGATGATGATCCGGCACCAGGCGGAGGAGGAGATGGCCAGGGCGGGCTATACCGGCGGACTGTCCATTACCATTTCGGTGCCGGAGGGAGAGACGCTGGCCGCCCACACCTTCAACCCCCGGCTGGGTATTGAAGGGGGCATCTCCATCCTGGGTACCAGCGGCATCGTCCGCCCCATGAGCGAGGCCGCCCTCATTGACTCCCTCTACCTGGAGCAGGATATAGCCAAAGCCGCAGGCGTGACCGATCTGCTGGTCACCCCCGGCAACTACGGGGATTCCTTCGCGGAGGGGACTCTGGACCTGGACCTGACCCATCGCTGCACTTGCAGCAACTATCTGGGTCAC
This sequence comes from Flavonifractor sp. An91, assembly GCF_002159225.1. Lineage (NCBI taxonomy): Bacteria > Bacillati > Bacillota > Clostridia > Eubacteriales > Oscillospiraceae > Flavonifractor > Flavonifractor sp. An91. Next base: position 43,490 of record NZ_NFHA01000020.1, read on the forward strand.
GCCATCGACCACGCTGCCGGGCTGGGCTTCCGATCCTTCCTGCTGGTGGGCCACCTGGGCAAGCTGATTAAAGTGGCGGCGGGGAACATGAACACCCACTCCAAGGTGGCCGATGGCCGGCGGGAGACCCTCACCGCCCACGCTGCCCTGGCGGGCGGGAGCCCGGCGCTGCTGAAAGCCCTCTTTGCCTGCCCTACCACCGATGCCGGGGTAGAGCTGCTGAAAGAGGACGGGCTGCTGGAGCCGGTGATGGCCTCCATCGCCCAGGCTCTGGAGGAGGTGCTGCACCACCGGGCCGGGCCCGACCTGGCCATTGAGGCGGTGTTCTTCTCCAACCAGTACGGACTGCTGGGAAAGACAACAGGGGCTGAAAACTTGCTGGCTCTGCATCAACATCAATCGTAGGGGCGACTTTTACGGCCGTCCGCCGATACAGATAGGAGTTTCGATTATGGTACATTTCATCGGCGCGGGCCCCGGTGGGGCCGATCTCATCACCGTGCGGGGAGCTAAGCTGCTGGGGGAGGCGGATGTCATCATCTATGCCGGTTCCCTGGTGAACCCCGCCCTGCTGGATTATAAAAAGGAGGGCTGCCAGGTCTATGACAGCGCCAAGATGACCCTGGAAGAGGTCATTGAGGTAATGAAGGACACCGAGGCCAGGGGGGGCACCACTGCCCGGCTCCACACCGGCGATCCCTCTCTGTACGGCGCCCACCGGGAGCAGATGGACGAGCTGGACAAACTGGGTATCTCCTACGACGTGACCCCCGGTGTGTCCTCCTTCTCGGGAGCGGCTGCTGCCCTCTGCGCGGAGTATACTCTGCCCGATGTATCACAGTCGGTTATCATTACCCGCATGGCGGGCCGTACCCCGGTGCCCGAGGGGGAGCAGCTGCGGAAGATGGCCTCCCACGGCTGCACCATGGTGCTCTTCCTGTCCACCGGCCTGCTGGAGCAGGTGGAGGAGGAGCTGATGGCGGGGGGCTATGCGCCCGATACCCCGGCGGCCATCGTGTACAAGGCCACCTGGCCGGAGGAGAAGGTGTACCGCTGCACCGTGTCCACCCTGGCGAAAACCGCCAAGGAGAACCATGTAACCAAGACGGCCCTCATTACTATCGGTTATTTTCTGGGGGATGATTACAAGCGGTCCAAGCTGTACGACCCCACCTTTACCCATGAATTCCGGGAGGCCAGCAAGTGATGGCGGCCATCATTGCCTTTACCCGGCGGGGGGCGGCTTTGGGCCGTACCCTGGCTGATGCGCTGGAGGCCACCCTCCATGTGCCTGCCCGGTTCGCCCCTGAGGTGGGGGCGGAGGCCTATGACAGCCTGGAGGGCTGGACGGAAAAAGCCTGGGCCGAGGCGGACGCCCTCCTCTTTGTGGGAGCGGCGGGCATCGCCGTCCGGGCCATTGCCCCCCATGTGAGGGATAAATTTACCGACCCCGCCGTGGTGAGCGTGGACGAGGCGGGGCGGTTTGTGATCCCCCTGCTGTCCGGTCATGTGGGAGGGGCCAATGAGCTGGCCCTGAAGGTGGCCGCCCTTACCGGCGGTCAGGCGGCGGTGTCCACCGCCACCGACGTCAACGGCCTCTTTGCTGTGGACGTGTGGGCCAGGGAGCGGGACATGGTCATTACCGACCGGGTGCTGGCCAAGGAGATCTCCGCCGCCCTGCTGGAGGGGAAGCCGGTGGGTTTTGTCAGCGACTTCGGCCACCCCTGCCCGGCGGGACTGACTCGCGGCCTGGCGGAGCTGGGGGTGTGGGTCACCTACCGGCGGGGAGAGGGGCCCTTTCTCCGCACCCTGCGGCTGGCCCCCAAGGGACTGATCCTGGGCATCGGCTGCCGGAGAGGAACTCCTATGGAGACCATCCGGGCGGCGGTGGAGGAGGCCCTGTCCGGCTATGAAGCCCAGTCGGTAACCCAGGTGGCCACCATTGATTTGAAACAGGACGAACCAGGCCTGCTGGCCTTCTGTGCCGCCCACAACCTGCCCCTGGCCGTCTTTTCGGCGGCGGAGCTGGAACAGGCGGAGGGAGCCTTCACCCCGTCTGCCTTTGTGGCCCATATCACCGGGGTGGACAACGTGTGCGAGCGGGCGGCAGTGTGTGCCGGAGGGACTATTCTGGTGCCCAAGCAGGCAAAAAACGGCGTCACCGTGGCGGTGGCGGGAAGGAAGATCCTATGAAAAAAGTAACTGTCATCGGACTGGGCCCCGGCGGGGGCGCCGACCTCACCGGACGTGCCCGGGCCGCCCTGGAGGGGTGCGACCTGATCGTGGGTTATACCGCCTATATCGAGCTGGTCAAGCCTGATTTCCCTGAAAAAGAGGTGCTGTCCACCGGGATGCGCCGGGAGGTGGACCGCTGCCGGGCTGCCGTGGAGGCCGCCCTCACCGGCAAGGATGTGGCGGTGGTGTGCTCCGGCGATTCCGGCGTGTACGGCATGGCGGGGCTCATCTACGAGGTGGCCCAGGACTATGAGCCCATCGAGATCGAAGTGGTGCCCGGCATCACCGCCGCCTGCGGCGGCGCCGCCGTGCTGGGCGCTCCTTTGACCCACGACTTCGCGGTGATCTCCCTGTCCGATCTGCTCACCCCCTGGGAGAAGATCGAGAGGCGTTTGACCGCCGCCGCCCAGGCGGACTTCGTGATCTGCCTCTACAACCCCTCCAGCCGGAACCGGCCCGACTATTTGCAGCGGGCCTGTGATATCCTGCTGCGGGACAAGGACCCCAACACCGTGTGCGGCACCGTCCGCAACATCGGCCGGGAAGGGGAGGAGGGCAAGATCCTCACCCTGGCCCAGCTGCGGGACACCCACGTGGATATGTTCACCACCGTGTTCATCGGCAACAGCCAAACCAAGGTGCTGGGCGGTAAGATGGTAACCCCCCGGGGCTACCTCCGGCGGGGGGAATAAGATGAACATCCTGCTCTTCGGCGGCACCGGCGAGGGGAGAGAGTTGGCCCAGTGGCTGCTGGGTCAGAAGATTCCCACCCTGGTGTGCGTGGCCACCGACTACGGCGAGACCCTGCTCCCCCCCCAGGCGGAGGCCCATGTGGGCCGGATGGACCGGGGGGAGATGGAGGCTCTGATGGCCTCCCGCCCTTTCACCCATGTGGTGGATGCTACCCACCCCTACGCCGTGGAGGTGACCGCCAACATCAAGGCGGCGGCGGAAGGGGCCGGTCTGCCCCTCCTGCGGCTGGTGCGCCAGTCCGACGGCGAGGATCTGTGCCACAAGGCGGGAGACATGGCCGGGGCGGCGTATATGCTGGAGCGGCTGCCGGGTAATGTGCTGCTCACCACCGGCAGCAAGGAGCTGGACGCCTTTGCCAAGCCCGGCCTGGTGGAGCGGTGCTATCCCCGGGTGCTGCCCATGGCGGACTCCCTGGACCGCTGCCTGAAGCTGAGCTTTCCGCCCAAGAATATCATCTGTATGCAGGGCCCCTTTTCCAAGGAACTGAATGTGGCCCTGCTGAAGCAATATCACATCAAGACCCTGGTGACCAAGGACACCGGGGGCTACGGCGGTTTTCGGGAGAAGGCGGAGGCCGCCCGTGAGGCGGGGTGCGCCCTGCTGGTGGTGGAGCGGCCCAACCAGGAGACCGGGCTGACTATGGAGGAGATCCAGGAGAGGCTGAAGGAGGAACGGGCATGAAAGTCTATCTGATCGGGGTGGGCATGGGCGCCCCCGAGACCATGACGGTGTGGGCGCTGGAGGCCGTCAAGGAGTGCTCCACCCTGGTGGGCGCGCCCCGGCTGCTGGAGCCCTTCCAGGAGAGCCATACCTGCGTCCCCCTCATCGCCGGGAGCGACATCGCCGAATACATCGAAAAGCAGCAGGAGGGCCCCATCGGAGTGCTCCTGTCCGGGGACACCGGCTTCTACAGCGGAGCCAAAAAACTGTGGACCCTGCTGGGCAACCACGAGGTTATTACCATCCCCGGCATCTCTTCCCTCAGCTACTTCTGCGCCAAGCTCCACACCAGCTGGCAGGACGTAAAGATCGTCAGCGCCCATGGCCGCAGCCACAACGTGGTGGGGGAGATCCAGCGCAACAGCCGCACCTTTGCCCTCACCGGCGGCGCCACCAAGGCGGAGGACATCTGCAAGGAGCTGACCCGCCGGGGGCTGGGTGGGGTCACTGCCTCAGTGGGGGAGCGGCTGAGCTACCCCGACGAGCGGGTGGTCACCGGTACCGCGGCGGAGCTGGCGGAGCAGTCCTTTGCCGACTTGTCGGTACTGCTGGCCGAGAACCCCGACCCGGTGGTGCGGCCCTTCAACTCCCCCGGCCTGCCCGACGGGGCCTTCCTCCGGGGGGACGTGCCCATGACCAAGGAGGAGGTGCGCACCCTGGCCATCTCCAAGCTGCGGCTGGAGGAGCACCATGTGGTGTGGGACGTGGGGGCAGGTACCGGCTCGGTGTCGGTGGAGTGTGCCCTGGCCTGCCCTGCCGGGCAGGTGTATGCCGTGGAGAAGAAGGAAGAGGCCGTGGCCCTGCTGGCGGAGAACAAAGCCCGGTTCCACACCGGCAATCTGGTGGTGGTGCCTGGTACCGCCCCAGCGGCGTTGGAGGACCTGCCTGCACCCGACCGGGTCTTTCTGGGGGGTACCTCCGGCGAGCTGGAGGAGATTTTGAATCTAATTTTCCGTAAAAATCCCGCCGCCCGGGTGGTGTGTACCGCCGTCACCCTGGAGACGGTGGCCGAGGCCGCCCGGCTCTTCGCCCCCTTGGAGGGGGCTGATATGGTGCAGGTGGCCGCCACCCGCACCCGGCAGGCGGGCCGGTATCATCTCATGGACGCCCAGAATCCGGTGTGGATCTTCTCCGGGGAGGGACGGCCATGAGTACCCCCCGGTTGCTGCTATGCGCCCCCGCCAGCGGAGGGGGTAAAACCACGGTGACCTGCGCCCTTTTGCAGGCCCTGATGGATCGAAAGGTAAATCCTGTGGCCTTCAAATGCGGCCCCGACTACATCGACCCCATGTTCCACAGCAAGGTCATCGGGGCCAAGAGCCGCAACCTGGATCTGTTCTTCCTGGGGGAGGACCGCACCCGGTCCCTGCTGGAGCACAACAGCGTGGGGTCCGGCCTGGCCCTCATCGAGGGAGTCATGGGCTACTACGACGGCATCGCCATGAGCCATGAGGCCAGCGCCTACCATCTGGCCAAAGCCACCCGCACCCCGGCGGTGCTGGTGGTGGACGGCCGGGGGAGCGCTCTCACCCTGTCCGCCGTGGTCCACGGCCTGAAAACCTTCCGGCCGGACAGCGGCATCCGGGGCGTGATCCTCAACCGGGTGTCCCCCATGCTCTACCCCCGGCTAAAGGAGTGCATTGAGGCCGAGACCGGCGTCACGGTGTACGGGTTCCTGCCCAGCCTGCCCGACTGCGCGTTGGAGAGCCGCCACCTGGGCCTGGTCACCGCCGACGAGGTGGCGGGCCTGAAGGAGAAGCTGAAAAAGCTGGCCGCCCAGGCGGAGCAAACCATGGATCTGGACGGCCTGCTGGCCCTGGCCGCCTCCGCCCCCGACCTGGACGCCGGGCCTCTGGACCTGCCGGAGCCGGTAGAGGGTACGCCGGTCATCGCGGTAGCCCGGGACAAGGCATTCTGCTTCTACTATGCCGACGGCCTGGAGCTGCTGGAGAAGCTGGGAGCCAGGCTGGTGGAGTTCTCCCCTCTGGAGGACCAGGCTCTGCCGGAAGGCACTTGCGGCCTCTACCTGGGGGGCGGCTACCCGGAGCTGCTGGCAGAGCAGCTGAGCCAAAATACCGCCATGTTGGCCGCCATCCGGGACGCGATGGCGGGTGGCCTGCCCACCGTGGCCGAGTGCGGCGGCTTCCTCTACCTCCACGAGATGCTGGAAGATACCAACGGAACAGACTGGCCCATGGCGGGGGTGATCCCCGGCAGGGCCTGGAATACCGGCAAGCTGGGCCGGTTCGGCTATGTGACCCTCACCGCCCGGACCGACGGCCTGCTGTGTCAGGCGGGGGAAGAGCTGCCCGCCCACGAGTTCCACTACTGGGACAGCCAGCACCCCGGCGACAGCTTCCGGGCCCAGAAGCCGTTGAGCAATCGCGGGTGGGACTGCGGTGTTCATGCGCCTACGCTGTACGCCGGTTTTCCCCACTTTCATTTCTGGGCCAGACCTGAGATGGCCCGCAATTTCGTGGCGGCGGCCCGCCGCTATAATCAAACAACCTGAAAAGAATTGAAATTCTTTTCAGGTGCTGCGGCATATTTGCCGCAGCAGACCGCTGGCAGCGGTCTTGGTTTATATTTCATAGTCAAATACAGCGTGTTTTACACGCAGGCGGGCTGTGCCCATCTGAAAATAGCTTTGCTATTTTCAAGATATTTGACTATATAAGGAGGAATCGCTATGACACTGGAAGAAGTGGTCCGTTCCATTACCCCCGCCGATCAGAACGCGGCGGCACAGGCCAAGGCCCGCTGGGACTCCATCGCCAAGCCCCTGGGCAGTCTGGGCGCCCTGGAGAGCGCGGTAATCCGCATGGCGGCCATCACCGGCACCCCCAATGTGGACATCTCCAAGCGGGCGGTGGTGGTGATGTGTGCCGACAACGGCGTGGTGGCTGACGGAGTCACTCAGACCGGGCAGGAGGTTACCGCCATCGTGGCGGAGAATATGTCCACCGGTGACACCAGTGTGTGCGCCATGGGCCGGGCCGCCGGGGTGGAGATCGTGCCGGTGGATATCGGCGTGGCCACCCCCCTCCATGGAGAGAGGATCTTGCAGAGAAACATCCGCCGGGGCACCGCCAACCTGTCCCAGGGTCCCGCCATGACCCGGGAGGAGGCCGAGCGGGCCGTGCTGGTGGGTGTGGAAGTGGCCCGAGAGCTGTGTGACGGCGGCGTCAAACTGCTGGGCACCGGCGAGATGGGCATCGGCAACACCACCACATCCTCCGCCGTGGCCGCTGTATTTTTGAATAAAGAGCCGGAGGTCATGACCGGCCGGGGCGCCGGCCTGTCCAGCGAGGGCCTGGTGCGGAAGATCCACGCCATTGAGCGGGGCATCGCCGTCAATCAGCCCGACCCCAGTGATCCCATCGACGTGCTCCACAAGGTGGGCGGCCTGGATCTGGCGGGCCTGGCGGGTGTGTTCCTGGGCGGCGCTCTGTGCCATGTGCCGGTGCTGGTGGACGGCTTTATCTCCTCGGTGGCCGCCCTCATTGCTGCGCGGATCTGTCCCACCTGCAAGGATTATATGCTGGGTTCCCACGCCTCCGACGAGCCGGCCAGTAAGCTGGTGCTGGGCGAGCTGGGTCTGGAGCCCTTCCTCTACGCTGGTATGCGGCTGGGAGAGGGCACCGGCGCGGTGGCGGTGATGCCCCTGCTGGACATGGGCCTGGCGGTGTACCGGGAGATGGCCACCTTTGAGGCCGTGGACATTGAGGCCTACCAGCCCCTGAGCTGAGGCGGGCGACCATAAAGGCCGTCCCTACGAAATGGAGAATGCGTTATGCTGATCTTAGTCTCCGGCGGCTCGGCCAGCGGGAAGTCGGAATTTGCCGAATCTCTGGTGACCTCCTCCGGCCTGGAAAAGCGGATCTACCTGGCCACCATGCAGGTGTGGGACGCCGAGAGCGTCCGCCGGGTGGAGCGCCACCGGCAGATGCGGGCCGGTAAGGGCTTTGAGACGGTGGAATGTCCCACCAATCTGGCGGACATCATATTGCCTCCCGGCTGCGCCGCGCTGCTGGAGGATCTGTCCAACCTGTGCGCCAACGAGTACTTTTCCCCCGACGGAAAGGACGGCACTCTGGACCGGGTGCTCTCCGGCATCCGCCGGGCGGCGGAGCAGGCGGAGCTGCTGGTGGTGGTCACCAACGAGCTCTTTTCCGACGGCATGGATTACGACCCCGTCACCCTGGACTATCTGTCGGTGCTGGGGGAACTGAATCGCCGGGTAGCCGCCCTGGCGGGACAGGTCTACGAAGTGGTGTGCGGCATCCCCGTGGCGTGGAAAGGAGAACGTGCGTGAAAAGTCTCATCATTGCCTTTGCCATGTACTCCAAAGTGCCTATGCCCCGGGTGGACTGGGAAAAGAAGGCCCTGTCCTGGGCCCTGTGCTTCTTCCCTCTGGTGGGAGCGGTTATCGGTGCGGTGCTGTACGGCTGGATGGCCCTGGCCCGGTACCTGGGCTTCGGCCCCCTCTTCTTCGCCGCCTTCGCCCTGCTCATCCCCATCGCCCTTAGCGGAGGCATCCATCTGGACGGCTTCTGCGACACCTGCGACGCCCTGTCCTCCCACCAGAGCCGGGAGCGCAAGCTGGAGATTTTGAAGGATTCCCACACCGGGGCCTTTGCCATCATCTGCTGCGGGCTCTACCTGCTGGTGTTCTTTGCCTGCTGGAGTGAGGTGGCGGCATCGGGACGGGCCGCCCTGGTGCTGGCGTTGGGGCCGGTGCTCTCCCGCAGCCTGTCCGGCCTGTTTGCCGTTACCCTGCCCAACGCCCGGGGCACCGGCCTGCTGGCCACCTTTACCGGGCCTATGGACACCGCCAAGGCCCGTGGCGTCATGGTGATCTGGGTGGTGGCCTGCGTGGCTGCCATGCTGTGGTTGGATCTGTGGACCGGCGGCGCCGCCCTGCTGGGGGCGGGACTGGCCTGCCTGTACTATCGGGTCATGAGCGCCCGACAGTTTGGGGGCGTCACCGGCGATCTGGCTGGCTTCTTCCTCCAGATCTGCGAGCTTGGCATGGTGCTGATGGTGGCTGTGGTCCAGAAAATCGAGGTGTTGGTATGATACTTATCGTTGGTGGCGCAGGCCAGGGAAAACTGGACTATGTGCTGCAAAAAACCGGATATACCCCAGACCAGGTGGCCCATACCCCGGAGGAGGCCAAAAGCAAGCCGATTTTTGACGGCCTGGAGCAGTGGCCCCACCTGGACGAGGAGGAGCTGCTGACCGCCAATCCGGACCTGATCCTCATCTGCGACGAGGTGGGCTGCGGCGTGGTACCCATCGACCCGGCCCAGCGGGCCTGGCGGGAGGATGTGGGTCGGCTGTGCTGCCGCCTGGCTAAGCGGGCGGAGCGTGTGGAGCGCATTTTCTGCGGCCTGCCCATGACCCTGAAAGGAGACAAACCATGGAACTGATCCTCATTCGGCACGGAACCACCCAGGGCAACCTGGAGAAGCGCTTTGTGGGCACTTTGGATGTACCGCTCACTCCCCAGGGGGAGGAGCTGGCCCGTAAAGTGGGGCCCACCCTGCCCAAGGTGGAGCACATCTACCGATCCCCCCTGATGCGGTGCCGCCAGACGGCAGAGCTGCTGTGGCCGGGGGTGGAGACCACCGTGATCGAAGAGCTGCGGGAGACCGACTTCGGCCCCTTTGAGGGCAAAAACCACAAGGAGCTGAAGGACGATCCCCTGTATCAAGCCTGGATCGGCCAGCCCGGTACCCACCTGAACTTTGCCGCCATGCCGGTAGGGGAGACCGCCGAGCAGGTGGTGGAGCGGGTATCCATCGGCCTGGGGAAGCTGGCCAGGGACGCCGCCGCCCGCGGCTTTAACCGGGTGGGCGTGGTGTCCCACGGCGGGGCGCTGATGGGCCTGCTGTCCAAGTATGGCCGCCCGGAACGGGAGTATTACGGCTGGATGTGCCCCAACTGCGGTGGCTTCCGTATGGCCCTGGACCCGGACACCCTGGAATTAACGGTGCTGGAGGAGTACAAGGGATGAGTTGGTGGATCAGTCATTTGACGGCGCTGCTCATTGGCTTCTGCCTGGACCTGCTGCTGGGGGACCCCCACTGGGCTCCCCACCCGGTGCGGGCCATCGGTGCCCTGATCTCCGGGTTGGAAAAGGTGTTGCGGAAGCTCTTCCCCAAGTCCCACGGTGGTGAGCTGGTAGGGGGCGTGGTGCTGGTGCTCCTCACCCTGGCGATCCCCACCGGCCTGACGGTATTGCTGCTGTGGGGGTGCTGGCTGGTCAGCCCCTGGCTGGCTCTGGCGGTGGAGAGCGTGATCAGCTACCAGCTGCTGGCCACCAAGTCCCTGTCCGTTGAGAGCCGAAAGGTATACGATGCTCTGAAAACCGGAGACATGGACAAGGCCCGGTACGCCGTCTCTATGATCGTGGGCCGGGACACCGACCGGCTGGACGAGGCCGGGGTAACCAAGGCGGCGGTAGAGACGGTGGCGGAAAACGCCTCCGACGGGGTAATCGCCCCCCTCATCTTCCTGGCCATCGGCGGCGCGCCCCTGGGGATGTTCTACAAGGCGGCCAACACCATGGACTCCATGGTGGGCTATAAAAACGACAAATATCTCTACTTTGGCCGGGCGGCGGCCAGGTGGGACGATATTCTGAACTTCATTCCCGCCCGCATCTCCGGTGTGCTCATGTGCCTGGGGGCTGTGGCGGCGGGGTACGATGGGAAGAATGCCTGGCGCATTTTCAAGCGGGACCGGAAAAAGCACAAGTCCCCCAACGCCGCCCACACCGAGGCGGTCTGTGCCGGCGCCCTCCAGCTTCGGCTGGTGGGGCCCAGCTGGTACTTCGGCAAGCTGGTGGAGAAGCCCTACATCGGGGACGATCAGCGGCCCCCTGAGCCCCTGGATATCCTGCGGGCGGGCCGGATCCTGTACGCTACCGCCTTCTTCGCCCTGCTGCTCTTCTGCGGGGTGCCTCTGTTGATTTTATTGTTCCCCTGAGGGCGGATGCCCACTTTGTCCACGAAAAGGAGCGTTGTTATGCCAGTCTACACCCACGGCGGGGATATCCTCACCGCCCAGGCCGCCTACGGCGGGGAAGTCCTGGACTTTTCCGCCAACCTGACCCCCCTGGGAATGCCTGCCCCGGTGGCGGAGGCGGTCCGGCAGGCGGCGGACCAGTCGGCCTGCTACCCGGACCCCCTGTGCCGGGACCTGCGGCGGGCCATTGCCGCCCATGACGGAGTGGGGGAGGAGCAGGTGGTATGCGGCAACGGCGCCGCCGACCTGATCTTCCGATTGGTGTTTGCGCTGAAACCGAAAAAAGCTCTGGTTACCGCCCCCGCCTTCTCCGAATATGAGGAGGCCGTGACCTGCGTGGGCTGCCAGGTGGCCCGGTATACCCTGGACCAGAGCAGGAACTTCGACCTGGACGCTGGCTTCGTGGACGCCATCGAACCGGGCATCGACCTGGTGTTCCTGTGTACCCCCAACAACCCCACCGGGCGGTTGATCGGCCAGGACCTGCTGGGGGCTGTGGTGGAACGGTGCGGCGCTGTAGGCGCGGTGCTGGTGGTGGACGAGTGCTTCCTGCCTCTGGCCACCGGCGGGCCGGGGCTGGCCCCCTGGCTGGCCAACCACTCCCATCTGGTGCTGCTGCGGGCCTTCACCAAGAGTTACGCCATGGCGGGGCTGCGGCTGGGCTACTGCCTGACGGCCAACCAGGGACTGCGGGAGCAGCTGGGCAGATTCGCCCAGCCCTGGAGCGTGTCCACCCCCGCTCAGGCGGCGGGTGTGGCCGCCCTGACCTGCTGTCCCCACTGGCCGGCGGAGGGCAGGCGCCTTGTGGAAAACTCCCGGCCCGGTCTGGCCGCCGGTCTGACGGCGGCAGGCTGTACCGTGATTCCCGGGCAGGCCAACTATCTCCTGTTCCGGCTGCCCGGCGTAGCCGATTTGAAAGAGAGACTGCTGGAGCGGGGGGTGCTCATCCGCTCCTGCGCCAACTACCACGGTCTGGGCCCCGACTGGTATCGGGTGTGCGTCCGGGGCGAAGAAGAAAACCGGCGGCTGCTGGCCGCCCTCAGCGAGGTGCAGTGATGGCAAAGGCAATTATGATCCAGGGTACCGCCTCCAACGCCGGCAAGTCTCTGCTGGCGGCAGGGTTGTGCCGAATCTTCAAGCAGGACGGCTACAAGGTGGCCCCCTTCAAGTCCCAGAATATGGCCCTCAACTCCGCCATCACCCCGGTTGGGCTGGAGATGGGCCGTGCCCAGGTCATGCAGGCCGAGGCGGCAGGGGTGGCTCCCGACGTGCGAATGAACCCCATTCTCCTGAAGCCCACCAGCGATGTGGGCTCCCAGGTCATCGTCAACGGCATTCCCCGGGGTACTATGAAGGCGGGAGATTACTTCAAGTATAAGAAAAACCTCATTCCCGACGTGATGGAGGCCTATTCCTCTCTGGCGGAGGAGTATGATATCATCGTCATCGAGGGCGCAGGCAGCCCGGCGGAGATCAACCTGAAAGAGGAGGATCTGGTCAACATGGGCATGGCCCGCATGGCCAAGGCCCCCGTGCTGCTGTGCGGCGATATTGACCGGGGGGGCGTGTTTGCCTCCCTCTACGGCACGGTGAAGCTGCTGGACCCCGACGAGCAGGATATGATCAAGGGACTCATCATCAACAAGTTCCGGGGGGATGTGGAGATTCTCCGTCCCGGCCTGACCCAGCTGGAGGAGCTGGCGGGCAAGCCGGTGCTGGGCGTGGTGCCCATGCTGGAGGTGGACGTGGACGACGAGGACTCCCTGTCCGCCCGTTTGTCCAAATCCGGTAAAGTGGGTCTGGTGGACGTGGCGGTGATCCGCCTGCCCCGGCTGTCCAACTTCACCGACTTCAACCCCCTGGAGCGGATGGAGGAGGTCTCCCTCCGCTATGTGGGGAGCGTGGGGGAGCTGGGCTATCCCGACCTCATCATCCTGCCCGGCACCAAGAACACCATGGACGACCTGCGGTGGCTGCGGCAGAGCGGCCTGGAGGGCGCCATTCTGAAGCACGCCGCCAAGGGCGGCGCGGTCATCGGAATCTGCGGCGGCTATCAGATGCTGGGCAATACCGTCTCCGACCCTGATGGGGTGGAGGGAGGCGGCACCCTGGCGGGGCTGGGCCTGCTGCCCTCTGAGACTGTGTTCCAGGGGGAAAAGACCCGCACCCGGGTGACCGGCACCTTTGCCGCTGCCGACGGTATCTTTGCCCCCATGGCCGGTGTGGCCTTTGAGGGCTATGAGATCCACATGGGCAAGACGGAGAGCGCCGCCGCCCCGCTGGTACGGTTTGCCACCCAGACCGGGGAGGTCCATACCGACGGCCTCAGCGCGGGCAACGTGTGGGGCTGCTACGTCCACGGCATTTTTGATAAGGCTGGAGCGGCCTCCGCTCTGGTGAACTGCCTGCTGAAGGCCAAGGGTTTGGAAGGCCAGGCCGCCAGCGTGGACTGGCAGGAGTACGCCCAGCGGCAGTACGACAAGCTGGCGGACGGCCTGCGGGCCAGTCTGGACATGGAGCGGATCTACCGCATCCTGAACGGGGAGGAATGACCCATGAAAAAGATAGAGTTGCAGCGGGTGGCCCCCGCTGACATTGAGGCCAGAAGCATGGAGATCATCGGCCAGGAGCTGGGGGACCGGGTGTTTCCCGCCGACCAGCTGCCCATCATCAAGCGGGCTATCCACACCAGCGCCGACTTCGACTATGCCGACAATCTGGTGTTCTCCCCGGATGCGGTGGCGGCGGGCATCGCCGCCATCAAGGGGGGCTGCACCATCGTCACCGACACCCAGATGGCCTTCTCCGGCGTCAATAAGAGGGTGCTGGAGAAGTTCGGCGGCAAGGCCGTATGCTTCATGTCCGACCCGGACGTGGCCGCTGAGGCCAAGGAGCGGGGGGAGACCCGGGCCACCGTGTCCATGGAGCGGGCCGCTCAGCTGGAGGGCCCCCTGGTGTTGGCCATCGGCAACGCCCCCACCGCTCTGGTGCGGGCCTGTGAGCTCATCGAGGAGGGGAAGATGGCCCCCGCTCTGGTGATCGGCGTGCCGGTGGGCTTTGTCAACGTGGTGGAGAGCAAGGAGCTGCTGCTCACCATGGACACCCCCCACATCGTGGCCCGGGGCCGCAAGGGGGGCAGCAACATCGCCGCTGCCATCTGCAACGCCCTGCTCTACCAGGCCAGCAACAACGTACGGGAGTGAAGGATATGAAACAACAAGCCCTTCTGGCGGTGTCCTTCGGCACCAGCCACCGGGATACCCTGGAAAAGACCATCACCGCCATCGAGAAGGCCCTGGCCGCCGCCTTTCCGGAGCGCACTCTTCGCCGGGCCTTCACCAGCGGTATGATTTTGAGAAAGCTGGAGCGGGAGGGCACCCACATCGACGACGTACCCGCCGCCCTGGAGAAGCTGGCGGCGGAGGGATACACCGACGTGCTGGTCCAGCCCACCCACATCATGAACGGCGACGAGTACGACAAGATGATGGCTCTGGCCGGCCCCTTCGAGGGCCGGTTTGAGAAGCTGACCTTCGGCCGCCCCCTGCTCACCGAGACGGGGGACTACCTGGACGCGGTGGGGGCCCTGCTCCAAGACCTGCCCCAGGCAGAGGAGGGCAAAGCCATCCTCTACATGGGCCACGGCACCGAGCACTTTGCCAACTCCTGTTACGCCCTGCTGGAGTATGTGTTCCGGGATATGGGCCGGAAGGACGTGGTCATCGGCACGGTGGAGGGCTACCCCGGCTTTGGGGAGGCGGTGCGCCGTATCCAAGAGCTGGGTGCCACAAACGTAGAGCTGCGCCCCCTGATGATCGTGGCGGGCGACCATGCCAAAAACGATCTGGCGGGGGAGGAGGAGGACTCCTGGAAGTCCCTGCTGGAACAAGAGGGCTACGCCGTCAACTGCGTGCTCCAGGGCCTGGGAGAGTTTCCCAGTATCCAGGCCCTCTTCGTCAAGCACGCCGGAGAGGCCAAACAACTCCAGGCGTAAGCCTGTTTGCATAGAGGGCCGGGAAAAGGGAAGCCGGGTGCAAATCCCGCGCAGTCCCGCTGCCGTAAGAGAAGAGCCGCCGGGCACCATGTCACTGGGAAAACCTGGGAAGACGCGCGGCGGCAGAGAGGCTCAAGCCGGAAAACCTTGCCCGGCCCGGAAACCACCCACCTACGAGTGATAGGAAAGGATGAGACAACCATGAAAACTCTGACTGCCAACAAAACCGTCCGCGCCGCGGCGGTGCTGGTGGGGCTGCTGGGTCTGATGACCATGAGCGCCTCCGCCATGCACATCGCCGAGGGTATGCTGCCGGTGAACTGGGCCATTGGCTGGGGCGCGGTGTGCGTGCCCTTCGTGGTGGCCGGCTTCTTCTCCATCAAGAAGAAGATCGATCAGGCCCCCCGGGCCAAGATCCTGCTGGCCATGTGCGGCGCCTTCGCCTTCGTGCTGTCCGCCCTGAAGATCCCCTCGGTGTCCGGCTCCTGCTCCCACCCCACCGGTGTGGGCCTGGGCGCCATCCTGTTCGGGCCCCTGGTCATGACGGTGCTGGGGCTGATCGTGCTGCTCTTCCAGGCCCTGCTGCTGGCCCACGGCGGCCTCACCACCCTGGGCGCCAACGTATTCTCCATGGCCATTGCCGGGCCCATCGTGTCCTGGCTGGTCTATAAGCTGCTGCGGAAGGCCAAGGCTCCTGCCGCTGTGGCGGTGTTTGCCGCCGCCGCCCTGGGTGACCTCTTCACCTATGTGGTCACTTCGGTCCAGCTGGGGGTCATCAACGGCGGCATGGTGAAGTTCCTCACCATCTTTGCCGTGACCCAGATCCCTCTGGCCATTGCCGAGGGCCTGCTTACCGTGGTGATCTTCAACGTGCTGGAGAAGTACAGCAAGACCGAGCTGCATGAGCTGCAGGTGCTGTAAGGAGGGGACGGATATGAAAGTTTGGCAGAAAAATTTGATTTTGATCCTGTTGGTGGTGGTCATTGCCGCCGTGCCCCTGTGGCTGCTGCCCAATGCCGAGTTCGGCGGAGCCGACGGCCAGGCTGAGGAGGCCATTATGGAGCTTAACCCCGACTATGAGCCCTGGTTTGAGCCCATTCTGGAGCCCGCCAGCGGCGAGGTGGAGTCTATGCTCTTTGCCCTCCAGGCTGCCATCGGCGCCGGTGTGGTGGGCTTCATTCTGGGCCGCATCACCAAGAAGCCGGACGGAAAAGAGAAAGGAACGAACTGACCATGGGCACCGACCGCTACGCCTATCAGTCCCGCCTGCGGCGGGTGTCTCCCATGCCCAAGCTGCTGCTGACGGTAGTCGCTCTGGTGATCTGCCTGTGCTGCGACAGCGTGGCGGTGGGCCTGTTTACCCTGGTTCTGATGGGGGGGCTTATCACCACCCTGGGGGGACTGTCCCCCAGGGTGTACCTCCATTTTTTAAAGGTGCCGCTGATCTTTCTGGTCATCGGCTGCCTTACCATCGTGGCGGGGGCCTACCCCGCTGGGACGGAGATGGTGGCAGCTATTCCGGTGGGCAACAGTTTGTGGGGCTTTACCGTGGATGGCCTTTGGCTGGGCGGCCGGATCTTCTGCAAGGCCCTGGGGGCGGTGGGATGTATGTACTTTCTCTCCCTCAATACCCCCGTTACCGATCTGACCATGGCCCTGGAGAAGCTCCATGTGCCCAAGCTGCTGGTGGAGCTGATGGAGCTCATTTACCGCTTCATTTTCGTGCTGGCGGAGACGGCTGCCAACATCCGCACCGCCCAGGATTCCCGGCTGGGCTACCGGGGGTTCCGCCGGTCGGTGTCCTCTCTGGGGATGCTGGCCTCCATGGTGTTCCTGCGGGCCTGGCGGAAGGCCGACCGTATCTATACCGCCCTGGAGTCCCGGGGCTATACCGGCAGTCTCACCACCCTGAACGACGCCTACCGTCCGGGGTGGGGGCTGCTCCCCCTCACCGTATTTGCGGCGGCGGGACAGATCGCCATTTGGTTTGTGGAAGGGAGGCTGCTGCCGTGAAGGCCATCCAGGCAGAAGATCTGTGTTATACCTATGAAGATGGCACTGTGGCCCTGGACCATATCACCTTTGCCGCAGAAAAAGGGAAGGTCACCGGTATCCTGGGGGCCAACGGGGCGGGCAAGTCCACCCTATTCCTCAGCCTCAACGGGGTGCTCACCCCCAAGAGCGGCAAGGTGGTGCTGGGGAGCCAGCCGGTGCGCTATGACAAGAAGGGCCTGCTGGAGCTGCGCCGCCGGGTGGGTATCGTGTTCCAGGACCCGGACGACCAGCTCTTCTCCGCCGACGTGTACCGGGACGTGTCCTTCGGCGGGGTGAACCTGGGCCTGCCGGCGGAGGAGGTCCGCCGCCGGGTGGAGGACGCCCTGGAGCGCACCGGAGTGTCCCATCTGCGGGACAAACCCACCCACGCCCTGTCCTACGGACAGAAGAAGCGGGTGGCCATCGCCGGTGTGTTGGTGATGGAGCCGGAGGTGCTCATTCTGGATGAACCTACCGCCGGGCTGGACCCCCAGGGGGTCAGCGACATCATGAAGCTGCTCGCCCGGCTGCGGGACGAATTGGGCATGACGGTACTCATCGCCACCCACGACATGGACATCGTGCCCCTGTACTGCGACTACGCCTACCTGCTGGGGGGCGGCAAGGTGCTGCTGGAGGGTACGCCGGAGCAGCTCTTTGCCGACCCGGCGGCCCTGCGTGCCAATCATCTCCGTCTGCCCCGCATCGCCCACCTGATGGAGGTGCTGCGGGAGGTGGATGGTCTGGACGCCGACCGGTCCGCCGCCACCATCGGGGCGGCCCGGCGGGAGATCCTGCGAATGCTCAAGGAGGAAAACCAATGAGAGGAATGTTGTACGGCGTGGGGGTTGGCCCCGGCGATCCCGAGCTGATGACCAAGAAGGCCGAGCGCATCATCCGCCAGGCGGCGGTGCTGGCCGTGCCCGACGCGGGCCGGGGGGAAAAGACCGCCCTCAATATCGTGGGGGAGCTGGCCGACGGCAAGGAACTGCTGACCTGCGAGGCCCCTATGGTGCGGGACCATGCCGCCCTGGACGGGGCCTATGAGCGCAACGCCGACTTGGTGTGCGCCGCCCTGGACGGGGGTAAGGACGTGGCCTTTATCACCCTGGGGGACCCCACGGTGTACTCCACCTATCTCTACCTCCACAAGAAGGTGGCGGCCCGGGGGTATGACGCCCAGATCATCCCCGGCGTGCCCTCTTTCTGCGCGGTGGCCGCCAAGCTGAACATGGCCCTGTGCGAGAAGGGCGAGCGGCTGCTCATCGTCCCCGCTTCCCACAAGGATGTGTCCGACTGCCTGGACCTGGACGCCAACCTGGTGTTTATGAAGGCGGGCCGTGAGATCGGTGCCCTGAAAAACACCCTGGAGGAGCACGGCCTGCTGGGCCGGGCTTCCCTGGTGGCCAACTGCGGCATGGAGGGGGAACTGGTGTGTCCCCGCTTTGCCGACCTGGAGGAGGGCAGCGGCTACTTCTCGGTGGTGCTGGTGAAAAAGGGGGAAGAGGCGTGAAGCTCATTATGACCGGGCTGGACTGGCATAAAGCCCCCATCGACCTGCGGGAACAGCTGTCCTTCACCCGCAATCAGGTGCTGGAGCTGGACCGCCGCCTGTCCCGCCGGGAAGGGGTGGAGGGCTGCGTGCTGCTGTCCACCTGCAACCGCACTGAGCTCTACCTGTCCTGCGGGGAGGGGCCCATGCCCGACCCGGGACGGCTGCTGTGCGCCGAGGCGGGGGTGGAGTACGCCCCCTTTGAGGCTGCTTTTGTCACCCGGACGGGGGAGGAGGCGGCCCGCCACCTGATGGAGGTGGCCGGCGGCCTGCGCTCCCAGATCTGGGGGGAGGATCAGATTGTCACCCAGGTGAAGGGCTCGGTTCAGGCTGCCCGTGAGGTAGGCACGGCGGACGGGGTATTGGAGACCCTGTTCCGCAACGCCGCCGCCGCCGGTAAAGAGATCAAGACCAAAGTCCGTTTCATTGGGGTACCCCGGTCGGCGGCCCGGTCCGCCGTGGACCGGCTATCCGCCCATCTGGAAGGCCTGAAGGGCCGGAAGGCCCTGGTCATCGGTAACGGAGAGATGGGGCGACTGTCTGCCTCCCTCCTCTACGAGGCGGGATGTGCCGTCACCGTGACCCTGCGCAGCTATCACCACGGGGAGACGGTGGTGCCCGCCGGGTGCACCGTCACCCCCTATGAGGAGCGGTATCAGGCCATGGAGGGCATGGACCTGGTCATCTCCGCCACCACCAGCCCCCACTACACTGTGACGGCCTGGGAACTGGCGGAGCTGTCCCGGCCCCCTCATGTGCTGGCCGACCTGGCCATCCCCCGGGATATCGAGCCCCAGGTTGCCACCCTGCCCGGATTCACCCTCTATAATGTGGACGACCTGGGGGTGGACACAAGCCGGGAACTTCCACCGGAGGCGGCGGCCATTGTGGAAAAGTATCTGGACCGGCTGAGCCAGTGGGAAAACTATAAGAATTGCCTGCCCGGCCTGGAGCGGGTGAAGCAGGCGGTGGCCGCAAGGGTGCTGTCCACCGACCTGGAGGGACCGGAGGCCCGGGAACTGGTGGAGCTGGCGGTAAGCCGGGCGGTGGATCTGCTGTCCGGCGGTTTGAAGGACAACCTGACCCCGGAGGATCTGGAGCGGTGCGCCGCCAAGATTGAAGTGCATACTGCCGCCAAGCCCCGGTGGACCTTACCGCCGGAAAAGCACTTCCGTTTTCCACTTTTCATCGACCTGGTGGGGAAAACTGCCGTGGTCATCGGCGGCGGCGTGGTGGCCTGCCGCCGGGCGGAGGTATTGGCCCGCTTCGGGGCGGAGGTCACCGTTATCGCCCCCAGGTGTAAGCCTCTGGACGGGCGCATACAGTGGGAGGGACGGCCCTATGCCCCGGGCGATCTGGCGGGGGCCGCCATTGCGGTGGCCGCCACCAACGACCGCTCTGTCAACCGCGCTGTGGGGGAGGAGGCCCGGGCTCTGGGTATTCCGGTGAGCGTGGCCGACGCTCCGGAGGAGTGTACCTTCTTTTTCCCCGCCATCTGCACCGGGGACAACATCGTGGCCGGGGTGGCCGGGCGGGGAGACGACCACGCCCGCACCGCCCGGGCCGCCAAGGCCATCCGGGCCGTACTGGAGGGATTGGAATGAGGACCATACGCTTGGGCAGCCGGGAGAGCAGGCTGGCTGTCGTTCAGTCGGAGCTGGTGATGGAGGCCATCCGGGCCCATCATTCGGAGATCACCCTGGAGCTGGTGACCATGAAGACCACCGGCGACAAGATCCTGGACCGCACCCTGGACAAGATCGGCGGCAAGGGCCTCTTCGTGAAGGAGCTGGACGCCGCGTTGCTGGACGGCCGGGTGGATCTGACGGTACACAGCTGCAAGGACCTGCCCATGGAGGAGGACCCGGCCATTCCTCTGGCGGGCTTCTCCCAGCGGGAGGACCCCCGGGACGTGCTGGTGTTCCCGGAGGGGGTGACCGAGCTGGACCCCGCCAAGCCCATCGGCTGCGCCTCCGCCCGGCGGGCGGTGCAGCTGAAGGCCCTGTTCCCCCACATGGAGGTGGCTCCGGTGCGGGGCAACGTGCTCACCCGGCTGCGCAAGCTGGACGAGGGCCAGTATTCCGCCCTGGTGCTGGCTGCCGCCGGTCTGAAACGGCTGGGGCTGGAGGGGCGCATCACCCGGTATTTTACCGTGGAGGAGATGATCCCGGCGGCGGGGCAGGGCATTATGGCTCTCCAGAGCCGGGCGGGAGAAAACCTGGACTATCTGGACGGGGTGGTGGACGAGGAGGGCACTTTGTGCGCCAGGGCCGAGCGGGCCTTTGTCCGGGCCCTGGACGGGGGCTGCTCCTCCCCCATCGCCGCCCACGCCGTGATCGAGGGGAAGACCATCACCCTCACCGGCCTCTATGTGGACGAGGCCGGGCAGGTGTTCCGGGACAAGATCTCCGGACCCAAGGAACAGGAAACCGCGCTGGCGGAGCAGCTGGCCAATTCCATGAAGGAGGGAAATCCATGCCTGGTAAAGTAACATTGGTGGGGGCAGGCCCGGGCGACCCCGGCCTGCTGACCCGGAAGGGGCTGGAGGCCCTCCAGAAGGCGGAGGTGGTGGTGTATGACCGGCTGGTCAGCCCCGCCATCCTGGCCATGATGCCCGAGAAAGCCGAGCACATCGACGTGGGTAAGCAGGCCTCCCGCCACCCGGTGCCCCAGGATCAGATCAACCAGATCCTGCTGGACAAGGCCCTGGAGGGCAAGAATGTGGTGCGCCTCAAGGGCGGCGACCCCTTCCTCTTTGGCCGGGGCGGCGAGGAGCTGGAGCTGCTGGCCCAGCACGGCGTCTCCTTTGAGGAGGTGCCCGGCATCACCTCCGCCATTTCCGCCCCCGCCTACGGGGGTATCCCGGTGACCCACCGGGACTGCTGCTCCTCCCTCCACATCGTCACCGGCCATCAGCGGGCGGGGAAGGAGCTGGACATTGATTTTGAGGCTCTGGTGCGTACCCGTGGCACCCTGGTCTTTTTGATGGGGGTCTCTGCCCTGCCCCAGATCTGCAAGGGCCTGCTGGATGCGGGCATGGAGCCCCATATGCCTGCCGCCGTGGTGGAGCGGGGCACCACCCCAGCCCAGCGGCGCATTTCCGCCACCCTGGGCACCCTGCCCGCCGTGGCGGAGGAGGCCAAGGTGGAGAGTCCCGCCGTCATCGTGGTGGGCAAGGTGTGTGCTCTGGCGGAGGACTTTGACTGGTTCGACAAGCTGCCCCTGAAGGGCAGACGGGTGGTGGTCACCCGGCCTCGGGAGCGGGCGGGTACCCTGTCTGCCCGGCTGCGTGCCCTGGGGGCCGATGTGTGGGAGTATCCCTGCATCGCCACCGTCCCCCTGGACCCCTGTCCCGCGGTGGATGAGGCTATGGAGCGGCTCTGTGACTATGAGTGGCTGGCCCTCACCAGCCCCGCCGGAGTGGAGGCCCTGTGGCAGTGGCTGGAGGGCCATGGCAAGGACGCCCGTGCCCTGGGTGCTGTGAAACTGGCTGCCATTGGCCCCGGCACTGCCCGCGCTCTGTCCGCCCACGGCCTGAAGGCCGACTATGTGCCGGAGGTGTACGACGCCGCCCATCTGGGAGAGGGTCTGCCCGCCGCGGGCAAGGTGCTGGCCCTCCGGGCGGAGGAGGGCTCCCCCGCCTTGACAGAGGGGCTGGCAAGGCGTAACATTGCCTGTGACGACGTGGCCAGCTACCGCACGGTGTATGAAAATCCCCGCTCTCAGGAACTGCGGGAGGCGGTGGAGGGGACGGAGGGTCTGCTGGTGACCTTCACCTCCGCTTCCACCGTGAAGGGCTTCGTCTCCTCCGTGGGTGAGGATGTCAATTTCTCGCGCATGGTGGGGATGTGCATCGGGCAGCAGACTGCCGCGGAGGCAAAGAAATTCGGAATTCCTGTGCGGGTGGCCCGTGAGGCCACCATGGACGCGCTGGTGGAAACCATTTTGGAAGGTGTTTGATATGGAACTGATCCAACGGCCCCGCCGCCTGCGGGGCAATGACGCGGTGCGCCGCCTGTGCCGGGAGACCCGGATGTCCCCCGACAGCCTGATCTACCCCATCTTTGTGGACGAGACCCTCCAGGGGGTACGGCCCATTGAGGCCCTGCCCGGCCAGAATCACTATGGCATCGACAGCGTGTGCCAGGCGGTGGAGGAGTGCCTGTCTGCCGGGGTAAATCACTGCATCCTCTTCGGCCTGCCCGCCCACAAGGACGCCATCGGCTCCTCCGCCTGGGATGAGCACGGCGTGGTCCAGGAGGCCATTCGGGCCATCAAGGCCAAGTACCCCGACTTTTATATCATCACCGACGTGTGTATGTGCGAGTACACCGACCACGGCCACTGCGGCATCCTCCGGGGCCATGAGGTGGACAATGATAAGACCCTGGAGGTGCTGGCCAAAACCGCCCTGTCCCACGTCCAGGCCGGGGCCGACATGGTGGCTCCCTCCGACATGATGGACGGCCGTGTGGCCGCCATCCGGGCCATTCTGGATGAGTACGGCTATCAGACCACCCCCATCATGGCCTACTCCGCCAAGTATGCCTCCGCCTTCTACGGACCCTTCCGGTCTGCGGCAGGCTCCGCCCCCTCCTTTGGGGACCGGAAGGGCTACCAGATGGACCCCCACAACCGCAAGGAGGCCCTGAAGGAGTGCGCTCTGGACATTGAGGAGGGGGCAGACATCATCATGGTCAAGCCCGCCCTCAACTATCTGGACGTGATCCGGGAATGCTCCGACGCCTATGATCTGCCCATGTGCGCCTACTCCGTGTCCGGCGAGTACGCCATGATCAAGGCTACCGCCGCCGCGGGTCTCATTGACGAGTACCGCATCATGTGCGAGTCCGCCCTGTCCGTCTTCCGGGCTGGCGCCAATATGCTCATTACCTACTACGCCAAAGAACTGGCTCAGGCCATTCAGAAAGGGGATATCGGCTGATGGGACGCTCGGAAGAACTGTTTGAGCAGGCCGTGAAGGTCCTGCCCGGCGGGGTCAACTCCCCGGTGCGGGCCTACCGGGCGGTGGGCATGGCCCCCCGCTTCATTACCCGTGCCGACGGCCCCTTCATCTGGGACGAGGACGGCCGGAAGTATATCGACTATGTGTGCTCCTGGGGTCCCATGATCCTGGGTCACAACCACCCGGTGATCCGGGAGGCGGTGGAGAAGGCCGTCAAGGACGGCCTGTCCTTCGGCGCTCCCACCCGCCGGGAGGTGGAGATTGCCCAGCTCATGGTGGAGCTGGTGCCGGGCATCGAGATGGTGCGCATGGTCAACTCGGGTACCGAGGCGGTGATGTCCGCCGTCCGTCTGGCCCGTGGGGCCACCGGCCGGGACAAGATCATCAAGTTTGAGGGCTGCTACCATGGCCACTCCGACTGCCTGCTGGTGAACGCAGGCTCCTCCGCCCTGGCGGGAGGCCATCCCTCTTCCGCCGGTGTGCCCGAGGACATTGTGAAGCACACCCTCACCGCCCAGTTCAACGACCTCTCCTCGGTGGAGGCCCTGCTGGACGCTTATCCCGGCCAGATCGCCTGCATCATTGTGGAGCCGGTGGCCGCCAACATGGGCGTGGTGGGTCCCGCCCCCGGCTTTTTGGAGGGCCTGCGGGCGCTGTGCGACAAGAGCGGCGCCCTGTTCATCTTCGACGAGGTCATCACCGGTTTC
Source organism: Flavonifractor sp. An91 (assembly GCF_002159225.1). Taxonomy (NCBI): domain Bacteria; kingdom Bacillati; phylum Bacillota; class Clostridia; order Eubacteriales; family Oscillospiraceae; genus Flavonifractor; species Flavonifractor sp. An91. The sequence continues at coordinate 67,483 of NZ_NFHA01000020.1, forward strand.
CGGCTGGCCCTGGGGGGCGCTCAGGAATATTTCGGCGTGAAAGCCGACCTCATTACCTTCGGCAAGATCATCGGCGGCGGTATGCCGGTGGGCGCCTACTGTGGCAGCCGTGCCCTCATGGAGCAGGTGGCCCCCTGCGGCCCGGTGTACCAGGCGGGTACCCTCAGCGGCAATCCGGTGGCCATGGCCGCCGGTCTGGCCCAGCTGAACTACCTGAAGGACCACCCGGAAGTGTATACCGACATCGCCGCCAAGGGAGAGAAGCTGGCGGCAGGTCTGCGGGCAACCATTGCCAAGACCGGCGCGCCGGTGGTGGTCAATCAGATCGGCTCTCTGCTGGCCCCCTTCTTCACCCCCACCGCCGTGTCCACCTTCGTGGACGCCAAGGGCAGCGACGTGGGCAAGTACGCCCGCTACTTCCAGGGGATGCTGGAGCGGGGCGTGGCTCTGGCCCCCGCCCAGTTCGAGGCCATGTTTGTCTCCGCCGCCCATGGGGAGGAGGAACTCCAGGCTACCCTGGCCGCTGCGGAAGCGGTATTCGCCGGACTGTAATTACAAAGCCGCTGCCTTTGGCAGCGGCTTTGTCTTTGCGTGTTCTTGACATATACCGGAAATCTGCTACACTGAGAGCAGGAACAGGAGGGAGCGCCCATGGCAAGACCGAAGAAATGCCGCCGCATCTGTGCCCTGCCCCGGCACGACACCTTTGGACCGCTGACAGGGGGCGGGGACGGGACGGTGGAGATGGCAGTGGAGGAATACGAGGCCATCCGCCTGATGGATCTGCTGGGCTGTACCCAGGAGGAGTGCGCCGCCCAGATGGGGGTGGCCCGCTCTACGGTGCAGCAAGTGTACGATACCGCCCGCAGGAAGCTGGCGCTGGCCCTGGTGGAGGGACGGCGACTGACCATCACCGGCGGCGACTATGCCCTGTGTCCACAGGGGGAAGTATGTCCGGGCCGGAACTGTGCGCGGCGGGACTGCGGCGGAGGCCGCTGCGGCTGCGGGGTGTGTTCCCACCCGGAGGGTCCGGGGTGTGATGGGCAAAATTCACAAAAACTTTTGAAATAAGTTGTGACAATCTGCGTACGACGTGGTATAATCAGAGCAGGGAACCGGTCCTGACCGGTGACCCAATCCCTCCTCGGAGGGTGGAAGGAGTTGAAAACGATGAAGTTCGTGTTTACTGACAAGAAGATCAATCTGCCCAACAAGGTCCATGCCTATGCCGAGAAAAAGGTGGGCAAGTTAGACCGTTACTTTAAGGCGGATACGGAGGCCGCCATCGTCTTCAGCGTGGAAAAGGACCGCAACAACGTAGAGCTGACCATCCGCTCCGGCGGCACCATCATCCGCGTAGCCGAGAGTACCTCCGATATGTTTGCCACCATCGACGCGGCGGTCTCCTCCGTGGAGCGCCAGCTGCGTAAGAATAAGAGCCGTCTGGAGAAGCGCCTGCGTCAGGATGCCTTCTCCCGCAGTGTGGACGCCGAGGAGATTTCCTCCTTTGCCCCCGAGGTGGACGAGGAGGAGTTCAAGATCGTCCGTACCAAGCGCTTCCCCATCAAGCCCATGACGGTGGACGAGGCGGTGCTCCAGATGAATCTGGTGGACCACACCTTCTTCGCCTTCAAGGACGTGGATCAGGACGGGCGCTTTGCCGTAGTCTATAAGCGCAACGACGGCGGCTACGGCCTCATCGTGGACGAGGACTGATCATTCAGACGTAAAAAAGGGAGCGGCGTAAGCCGCTCCCTTTTTTAATTATTAGGTGAATTATACTATCAAGCGCAACAATTTAGGGAAATAAAAAGAGTTCATATGGCCCCCAGTGGTAGAATGGAGTAACCACACAACCAAAACACCAGGAGGGGACTATATGAACTACC
>NZ_NFHA01000021.1:0-67800 GCF_002159225.1 Flavonifractor sp. An91
GGGAGGGGATCAGCCCCCTCCGCCGGGGCGCGGCTGAGCACCGGAACGGTCACCAGAACCACCCCCACCGCAATGGCTGCCAGCACCAGGGGCAGACGCCGGCGGGGCGGCGTGGGGGTGTTTTCGGTGAGCTGGGAATAGAGCGAGCGGGACAAATCAAAACACCTCGTTTGAAGTTTCAAAATCAGGGCCCTCCAGCACCAGCGGCAGCAGCTCCTCCAGCCTGGCGATCTCCCAGGTGGGGACGGCGGGGCCGGGATTGGGCAGGCGGCGGGGGTTGTACCAGGCGGTATCCAGCCCCATGGCGGCGGCGCCGCCGATGTCGGAAGTCAGGTTATCCCCCACCATCAGGGCCCGGCTCAGGTGGGTGATGCCCAGGGCGTCCAGCACCGGTCGGAAGAAGGCGGGGCTGGGCTTGGAAGCGCCGATCTCCTCGGAGATAAAGAGATGGGGGATGAGTTCTTTCAGGGGGGAGCGGTCAAACCGGCCCCGCTGGGCCCGGGCCACGCCGTTGGTGAGGATGGCAAGAGTGCAGTGCTCCCCCAGGGCCCGGCAGACCTCCTGGGCGCCGGGGAGGAGAAAGGACTGCTCGCCCAGCCGGTCCAGATAGGTCCGGTTGAGGGCGGCGGGGTCGGCGTCCACCCCCAGGGCGGCGGTGAGCCGGGCAAAGCGCTCCACCACCAGCCACTCCCGGGTGGCCACTCCCCGGTCCAGCATGGCCCACAGGAAACTGTTGATGGACACATAGAGGGCCTCGGTCTCCGGGGGACAGGGGATGGAGAAGGCCTCCAGAGCCAGGCGCAGGGCCTCGTGCTCCGAGCGATCAAAATCGAACAGGGTATTATCTGCGTCCAGCAGGACGAAATCGTAGCGTCTCATGGGTGTTTGCCTCCTGACAGGCCCCGCCGGTGATTCTGGTAGTTGGTGACCAGGCGGGCCAGAGAGGCCACCATCAGCACGCCCACCGCCAGGGCTCCGGCCAGGCCCAGGGTGTGGAGCAGAGACTCCAGGAACAGGGAGGTCTCCCCGCTCATGGCGTGCTCCATGGTATAGTAGATGCCGCCGCCGGGCACCAGGGGAAAGAGGGCCACCAGCAGATAGCTGGTCACCGGGCACCGGCGCAGACGGGCCATGATCTCCGACCAGGCGGAGATGGCCAGGGCGGCGAAAAAGGACTGGATGATGTCGCTGTGAACCAGGGGGGCGGCCAGCAGATAGACCAGCCAGCCCAGGGCCCCGCCGCCGGCGCAGATGAGCATACCGGCGGCTCCGTGGATGTTGAACAGCAGGGAAAAGCCGATGCAGGCCAGGAAGGCGTAGATACAGGGCAGATAGTAGGTAAACTCTTCCATGTCAGCCTCCCATCAGCATTCGGATCAGGCCCAGAGCCAGAGCGGTGCCCAGGGCGATGGCCGCTCCGATGAGCAAGGCCTCGGCGGCCTTGCTGATGCCGGCCACCATGTCGCCGGCCATAATATCCCGCATGGCGTTGGTAAAGGCAATGCCGGGCACCAGGGCCATCAGGGCGCCGATGATGATGCTGTCGGAATTCTGGCCAATGCCGGCGGCAGTAAGGGCCAGGGCCACAAAGGCGGACACCGCCGCGCCGGCGATGGTTTTGAAAAAGAGGTTGGCCCCCAGCTTGGAGGTGAAGGCCATACACAGGCAGATCACCATGCCGCAGAGTCCGCCGCACAGACCGTCCCATACCGAGCCGCCGTAGAACAGGGAGAACATCCCGCAGCCCAGGAAGTGGGCCAGCAGCTGGACGGGCAGGGAGTAGACCTTGTGGGTGCGCTCGATCTCCCGCATACTGTCCAGGGCCTCCTCAAAGGGGGGCGTCTCCCGGCACAGGCGGCGGCACAGATCGTTATACCGCTCCAGCAGGTAGATGTCGGTGCCGTGGTTGGGCATCCGGCGAATCTGGGTCATAGGCTCCCCCTGGGGAGAGGTGAGACTGACAATGATGCAGTTGGGGATGGCAAAGACCTCCCCCCGCTCGGCCCCATAGGCCTGGAGCAGGCGGCTGATGGACTCCTCCACCCGGTAGATCTCCGCTCCGCTGAGCATGAGCCGGAAGCCCATTTCGCTTACGATTTCCAGCAGCTCGTTGTAGTCCGGCTTCAACGGGGAGACCTCCTTTCTGCAATAAAAGCGCGGTGTTCCGGTGGACACCGGTTTACAGCTTATCACATTTCCCCCGGGATATCCATACCTTTCTCAGAAATATTACGCCCCCCTGAAAAAAGGGAAGTATTGAATGTAAAAATAGGATTTGGTACAATAACGGTATCAAGAAAGAGAGGAAAGAGAGGTGGTCTTATGCCGCCCAGGGAAAAGACGCCTGCGGAAAAAGCAGCGGAAAAAGCCCGTATTCTGGACGCCGCCCTGGACATCCTGGCGGCCGACGGCTATAAGGGCCTGACCATGCGCCGCCTGGGGCAGAAAATCGGCGCCTCAGCCACCAAGATCTATCTCTATTTTGTCAACAAGGATGAGGTATATCTGTCGGTGGTGATTGAGGGCTACCGCCAGCTGTGCGACAGTCTGCGGCAGGCCATGGAAACCGTCTCCGGCGGGGAGGCTCAGTTTGACGCCTTCCTGCATACCTATCTGGAGTTTGCGTGGAGCCACCCCACCTTTTACGAGGTGATGGCGCTGAAAAAGGTCCCCATGCAGGCCGATTACGCCGGTACGGAGATGGAGGAGGTGGCCCGGCGGAAGTATGAGACGGGCATGGAGGTTTTTACCCTCACCCGGCAGGTGATGGAGGAATATCTGCGTGAAAAGGGGTACGCCCTCCCGGTATCCCGGGATGCAGCGGCCTTCTCCATCATCGTATTTCTCAACGGGCTGCTCAATACCTACTACAACAAGCTGGCTCACACCGTATTTTCCGACCTGGATCAGCTGCTGGGCGACTGCATCCGGCTGCTGAAAAATTGCTTCCGCAACAGCGCGCTGTCGGAAGGGGACCAATTCCAAGGCAAATCAGGTGAATGAAGCATGACGGAGGAAGAAAAGATCTTTGCGGGGAAGATGTTTGATCCCCGGCGGCAGGAGCTGAAGGACCTGAAGCACAAGGCCCATGAGGCCTGCCGGAAGTACAATTCCATGGACGAGTACGACCCTGACCGGGGGGAAGTGATCCGGGCCATTCTGGGCCGGGCGGGCAAGGCCTGCTACTTCCAGGGCCCTGTCCAGTTTAACTACGGCTGCCATACCTTTATTGGAGAGAACTTTTTCGCCAACTTCAATCTGATGGTGATGGATGATGCCAGGGTATTCATCGGGGACAACGTGTGCTTTGGGCCCAACGTGTCCCTGATGGCCACCAACCACCCCCTGCCCGCCCAGGAGCGCACCGGCCTGGACGGGGAGGGCCGCACCACCATGGCGGAGTTTGCCCGGGAGATCCACATCGGCAGCGGGGTGTGGCTGGCCTGCAACGTGGTGGTGCTGGACGGCGTCACCATCGGAGACGGAGCGGTGATCGGCGCGGGCAGTGTGGTCACCAAGGACATCCCCGCCGGCTGGCTGGCTTACGGCAATCCCTGCCGCCCCATCCGCCCCATTACGGCCGCCGACAGCAAACGGGAGCTGATCCTGGAGGAGGATCTGGACCACTTTGCCTGGAATCTTACAACATAAAAAAGTGCGCCGCATCTGCGGCGCGCTTTTTTCAGAAATTGCACCCTTTCCGTCCAGAGTCCTTGCTGAGAAATATCCCACAATCCCCAATTTCGGCGACATGAACGACATCCCGGATCAGATTGCGCAAGGGAAGATGAGCGCGCCTGATTTGATTTGCGGGGGGACGCCGTGCCAGGCATTTTCCCTGGCTGGATGGCAAAATGGATTGAACGATGATCGTGGGAACCTTACGCTGAAATTTGTGGATATTATTGAGGCCAATGATGCCGTTCGTATGTCGAGAGGACAGGGACGCTGCAAGGTCTTTTGGGAAAATGTCGAAGGAGTATTGGCCGACAAGACCAATGCCTTTGGCTGCTTGGTATCATCCCTTGCCGGTCTGGACCAAGTCCTGTCTGTAAAGGGCGGGAAATGGCCCAATTCAGGCCTGATTCAAGGGAATACCCGTAATGTTGCCTGGCGTGTTTTGGATGCAAAGTTTTTTGGACTTCCCCAGCAAAGACGCCGCCTTTATGTCATAGCCGGCGGCAAGGACTTCCATCCCGAAGATGTTTTGTTTGAGCTCCACGAAAACGAACTGCCGGAATATCCGCAGTTTCCCTTGACATTTGAAAAAGAAGGGCACCATTTTGAAGTGTTTAGGGCATACACAGATTGCTTGTATTCTGCGTATGGAACAAAATGGAATGGCAATGCTGCCGCATATAACGGCTCGTTATTTGTGGTTCAGGATCACCGCATCCGTCGGTTATCTCCCCTTGAAACAGAACGCCTGATGGGATTCCCTGATCATTACACCGATCTTCCGAAAGCAAAAAAGACCAACCGATACCAGAGCACAGGAAATTCTTGGGCTGTACCGGTTGTCCGCTGGATCGGCAATCGCTTGATTCACGAAAACAGGCTTGGAATTAATCTCGATTCCTTCCAATTTGCGTTATGTGCCCGTTCTGTCCGCATTTCCGATACCCAGGTTTTTTATGATTTTGGAAAAGATATTGTTCCTTTGGAGAACGGTATCTCCTTGAATTGTTCTGCAACACCTGAGCACTGCACGTTTGCGGGAATGGACAGCATCGTATCTCCCGATGCGCCCGAAGATATTTATATTTCTCCCGTTGGCTGTTTTGGGATCGTACGCAGAAAAAGAGAACGGAATCTGAAAATCAACGCCCGGCTTGAGGAAGTGCTGCTTTCTATCTCATCTGAGATGTCCCCTGAAGAGATTGAAAAAAGATCCCGTGTGCAGCGCCGGGGACGTTTCAGCACACCAAATGAAGCAAAAGGGGCAGAGGTACAAAAATGTGCTGTCTGTGCAGGGGAATAGGAAACTCATAAAAATAGGGCTGGCACCCAAGGTGCCAGCCCTATTTTTTGACGTTTATGGATCAAAAACGGCGCTTCGCCGTCCGCCCCCTCCAAACAGGTTGTTGTACTGTACCTGCTGGTAGTCCTCAATGAGGGCGGCGTAGTCGTTGGTCTCCAGATGGCTGTGGGCCTGCCCGGCTGTGTCCATGTAGCCCACAAAGGTGAGGGCGGGCAGCTGCTGCTGGAGCTGCCACAGATAGCCGTCGTACACCGTGCCCCCGATACCGGCGTACTGCAGCAGATAGAGGCTCAAAAAGTTCAGGCTGGTAATCTCCGGGCCCTCCTCCGGCAGGGGATAGTTGGCCCAGATCACAAAGGGCGTCTCATATTTGCCCATGTACTGATTCATGTTCATCTGGTCCTGGGTGACGCCGTAGGCCTTGTCCAGGAAGCCCTGCTCCACCGAGGGCTGGTGGTCGCCGAACATGAGGATGATGGTGGGTTCCTCCTGGTTCTGGAAATACTCCACCAGAGTGCGGAAGGCCTGGTCGGTCTTGTTGGCCAGGGTGAGGTACTGCTCGGCCTGGGGATACTTGCCCGGCTGGTCGGTGAGGGTGACCTGGGCGGGATAGTCCTCGGCGGTGTAGCTGCCGTGGTTCTGGATGGTGACGTTGAACAGGAAGAGGGGCTGCCCCTCCTCCTTGTGCTCAAACTCCCAGATGATCTGCTCAAAGTCGGACTGGTCGCTGACATAGCCGTGTTCCATGGTCTGGGCCACGTCCATGTCGTCCACGCACTTGAACTGGTCAAAGCCCAGCTGGGGATAGGCCAGATTGCGCTGCCAGGAGGTGCGCTCACCGGGGTGGAAGGCCAGGGTGTCATACCCCTGGGCCTTCAGCAGGGAGGCCAGAGAGGCGGTGGGCCCCAGCACATACTGCTGGTAGGGAATGCTGCCCGAGGGCAGGAAGGCCATGGTGTTGCCGGTGAGGAACTCAAACTCGCTGGCGCTGGTACCCGCCCCGAATACCGAGGTATAGGTGTGGCCGAAGATGGAATTGTCCAGGGAGCGGATGTAGTCGGTGACGCTCTCGCTGAGCTGCAGGTTGCCGTAGGACTCAAAATCGGCCCAGGACTCGTTCATGATGGCGATGATGTTGGGCTTTTGGACCGACACCGCCGCCGGCTCCAGGGCCTCCACCCCCTCCAGCAGGGTATCCACGTTCTCCGGAGAGTAGCCCTCCGGCTCCTCCACCTCCAGAAACTCGGTGTTGCGGTAAAACACGGCCAGGCAGCCGCCGGTGCGGTAGGCCCCCGCCTGGTCCCACACGTCGGTCTTGACCCCCAGCTTCTCCAGCTTTTCCGAGGGTAGCAGGAACATGAGGCAGGCCAGCCCCGCCGCCAGACAGGCCAGCCGCAGGGGCAGGCGCTTCCGGGTGGTGAGCCGCAGCCGGGCCTTGCGCCGCTCCGGGTGGAGGAATACCACCAGGGCGGCCGCCAGAAAGATGGCGACTCCCATCTGCCAGGTGAGGAACAGGTGGTAGTTGCCCGCCACGCTGGCGGCGGTGCCCAGGGCAGAGAAATCCCAGGGCAGGATGGGGGTGCCCCGGAAGGTATTGACGAAGCAGTTGGCGGCGCCCCAGGACCCGGCGGCGATGTGGATGCCGATGGTGCAGGGGGCGATGCGCCCCACCAGAGCGCACAGCAGCCAGAACAACAGAGCCACGCACAGGGCGTTGGCCACCAGTACGGGGAAGGTCAGAGCAAAAGGATTGGCTCCGTATGTAAACTGCATGAGCCACACGGCGGTAAAGGGGGTCAAAAGCAGAAAGACCGCCTGCCACAGCCGGTCCTTGCGCAGCAGGGAAAGGATTTGTTCACGGTTCATCATAGTATGGTACTCCGGTCATTTGGGAAGATAGTGTGCCATTATAGCGCAAAAAGCCCAGCTTGTCAAAGCCGACCGGTGAAAAAGAAACGGAAAACGTCCCCCGGTACAGTTTGTACCGGGGGACGTGGCAGATTACAGCACCTTGGACAAAAATTCGATGGTACGCTGTTCCTTGGGGTTGGCGAAGAAGGCGTGGGGCTCGTTCTGCTCCAGCACATGGCCGCCGTCCATAAAGAGGACCCGGCTGCCCACTTCCCGGGCAAAGCCCATCTCGTGGGTGACCACCACCATGGTCATGCCCTCGTCGGCCAGCTGCTTCATGACTTCCAGCACCTCGCCCACCATTTCGGGGTCCAGGGCGGAGGTGGGCTCGTCGAACAGCATCACCTTGGGCTTCATGGCCAGAGCCCGGACAATGGCGATACGCTGCTTCTGGCCGCCGGAGAGCTGGGCGGGATAGGCGTCCGCCTTCTCCTCCAGACCCACCCGCTTCAGCAGGGCGGTGGCGGTGTCATCGGCCTCGGCCTGGCTCATCAGCTTGGTGCGGACGGGAGCCAGGGTAATGTTCTTCCGGATGGTCATGTTGGGGAAGAGGTTGAAGTGCTGGAACACCATGCCCATCTGCCGCCGAATCAGGTCGATGTTGGTCTTGGGATCGGTGATGGCGGTGCCCTCAAAGGTGATGGTGCCCTTGGTGGGGGCCTCCAGCAGGTTGAGGCAGCGCAGGAAGGTGGACTTACCCGAGCCGGAGGGCCCGATGATGACCACTTTCTCCCCGGGATAGATGTGCTCGGAGATGTCGTCCAGCACCAGATGGTCCCCGAAGGACTTGGACAGATGTTTAACGTCTATCACTTTGACGCAGCCTCCTTTCCAGAATACCCAGCAGCCAGGTGAAGAGCATGACCATCAGAAGATAGATGATGGCGATGCCCAGATAGGGATACATCACATCGTAGGTCTTGCTGCCGATGGACTTGGCGGCATAGACCAGCTCCTTGCCGCCGATGGCGGAGATCAGAGCAGTATCCTTAAACAGGGTGATAAACTCGTTGCCCAGAGCAGGCAGGATGTTCTTAAAGGCCTGGGGAATGACAATAAAGCGCATGGTGTCCAGATAGTTCAGGCCCAGGGACCGTCCGGCTTCGCTTTGGCCGATATCCACGCTCATCAGGCCGCCGCGGACGATCTCGGCCACATAGGCGCCCGAGTTGATGCCCAGGGTGAGGGTGCCCACCAGGGTGTACTCACGGCTGCTTTTAAAGATGATAAAGCCCATAATCAGCAGCTGGACCATCATGGGGGTGCCGCGGATAATGGTAACATAGATCTTGCAGATCACGTTCAGTACGCCAAGGACGGGGTTGTGCCGTCCCAGACGCTGCTGATCGTGGGTGGTGCGGATCACAGCCACCACCACGCCCAGCACAATACCCAGGATCAGTGCCAAGGCGGTGATCCAGAGGGTGGTCAGCACGCCGTCCAGGTAGAACTGCCAACGGTCCTCCTCAAAGAAGGCCTTGTAAATGCCCACGAAGGCGTCTTGCCACCAGGGCAAGTCCACGCCGTCTTTCAGCTGCTGTCCCAGGGACTCATAGAGTTGCGCCCAGTTCACAGAGATTCTCCTTTCTTACCTTCTGCCAAATACGACCCAAAAAAGGACGGCCCGAAGGCCGCCCTTTTCAGTTGAATACGGATTTGTCGTTTGTCTTAGCCCTCAGCGGGGATATACTTGTCGATGATGGACTGCACGGTGCCGTCCTCAACCAGTTCGATCAGAGCGGCGTTGACGGCGTCCTTCAGAGCGGTGTTGCCCTTGGCAAAGCCGATGGCGTAGTTCTCGTTGGCGAACTCAGTGTCCAGAATCTTCAGACCGGGGTTGGCCTTCACATACTCCTGGGCGGGAGCGTTGTCGATGACTACGCAGTCCACCTGACCATTCATCAGAGCCTGCACGGCAGCGGCGCCGTCGTCATAGGGGATCACGGCGTCCTCACCGTAACCGCCGTTCTCGGGGGTGTCGGAGCAGTAGATGTAGCCGGTGGTGCCCATCTGGCAGCCGATCAGCTTGCCCTCCAGATCATCGATGGTGGCGATGTCGGAGTTCTCGGGAACAATGACGACCTGAATGCCGTTGGCGTAGGTGTCGGAGAAGTCCATGACCTCCAGACGGTCATCGGTCACAGTGACGCCGGCCATGACGATGTCGCTCTTGCCGGTCTGTACAGCCTGCAGAGCGGCGTCAAAGCCCATGTTGTCCACGACCAGCTCCAGGCCCAGCTTCTGGGCGATGGCGTAGGCGATCTCCACGTCGATGCCCTCATAGCCGGTGCCCTCGTAGCCTTCGCCGTCGCCCACCATCTCATAGGGAGGGAACTGAGCGTTGGTGCTCATGATCAGCTTACCGGCCTCCACAGTGGTGAACTCGCCGGTGGTGGAGGTCTCCTCGCCGCCGGCGGGGGTGGTGCTCTCCACGGGGGTGGTCTCGGTGTTGCCGGAGGGGGTCTCGGCGCTGCCGCTGTTGCCGCCGCCGCAGGCGGCCAGCAGAGACAGAGACATGACTGCGGTCAGGCCCATGAGGGCCAGCTTCTTGAAGTTCTTCATGATGTATTCTCTCCTATTCATTGCGTTTCACGCGATCCTCATTGCGTTCCTTGTATTAGGTGTCTCTTATTATACACCGTATGCAAATAAATACAATATTTATTCATTCGTCAAACCCCACAAAAAACCTGGAAGTTTTCAGCCGGTCTCTCTCCGTGCCCGCAGGTGGGTGAAAAGGGTCACATAATGCTGTTATGTGAGAAAACAGGCCTGTTTTCAGCACCTGAAAGGGTTTACTTCCGGGAAAGTGATGTGGTATAATGACAGCGATATGTTTAGATATGGTTTTAAAAACCAGAAAGGAGGCCCACCTTGGAAGAGATCCGCGCATTAAAGGAGCGGCTGGAGGGGGAACGACCGGTAGATTGGGAGGGTTTCCCCGATATCGGGCTGTATATGGACCAGCTCATCAACTATATGCCCCGCCAACTGATCCACTATGGAGAGGGGGAGGCCCTGACCTCCGCCATGGTGAATAATTATATTAAAGATGGGGCCATGCCCCGGGCGGAGGGCAAGCGGTACTCCCGCACCCACCTGGCCTACCTCACAGCCCTGTGCGCCCTCAAGCAGGTGCTGTCGGTGAAGGATGCCGGTCTGCTGTTGGCCGCGGCAGCTCAGGGGCGTGAGCCCAAGGAGCTGTACGAGCAGTTCCGCATGGAACTGGACCGGGCCCTGGACGTGACCGCCGGGTCCCTGGACCCCACCGCCGGGGAGGAGGACCTGCCCGGCCTGGCCCTGGCGCTGGCCCTGCGCAGCTACGCCGACAAGCTGGCCTGTCAGCGTATCCTGGAACTGCTGCGGGCCAAACAGCCCCCCAATGAAAAGGAAAAGAAGAAAAAAGACTGAATACCGCTCAGATTTTAACAACGATGGAGGTTCTCTGAACAATGGGAGAATATGTGATCTTGACCGACTCCTCCGCCGACCTGACCGCCGAGCTGGCGGCCGAGCTGGGGGTGGAAGTGATTCCCCTGTCCTTCACTATGGAGGATAAGACCTACTTCAACTATCCCGACAACCGGGACATCGACCCGGCGGATTTTTATGCCCGCCTGCGGGGGGGCGCCATGGCTACCACCGCCGCCGTCAATGTGGCCGACTATACCGAGGCCATGGAGCCCATTCTGAAGGAGGGCAAGGACGTGCTGGTGCTGGCCTTCTCCTCCGGCCTGTCCGCCACCTGCCATTCTGCCCAGATCGCCGCCGGGGAGCTGATGGAGCAGTATCCCGACCGGAAGGTGTATGTGGTGGATACCCTGTGCGCCTCCCTGGGCCAGGGCCTGCTGGTGTGGTATGCCGCCAACCTGAAAAAGCAGGGCAAGACCATGGAGGAGGTGCGGGACTGGACCGAGGAGCACAAGCTCAACCTGTGCCACTGGTTCACCGTGGACGACCTCCACTTCCTCAAGCGGGGCGGCCGCATCTCCGCCGCCACCGCTGTGCTGGGCACCATGCTGTCCATCAAGCCGGTGATGCACGTGGACAATGAGGGCCACCTCATTAAGGTAGGCACCGCCCGGGGCCGCAATGCCTCTCTCAAGGCCCTGGTGGACCACATGGAGCAGACCGTGCTGGATCTGAAGGGTCAGTCCATCTTCATCAGCCACGGCGATTGCCTGGCCGACGCCCAGAAGGTGGCCGATGATATCCGGGCCCGCTTTGGGGTGGAGGATATCGTCATCAACTATGTGGGTCCCGTCATCGGCGCCCACTCCGGCCCGGGCACCGTGGCCCTCTTCTTTATGGGGAGCGAGCGCTGATGGAGGATATCAAGTGGCTGGAAGTGGTGCTGGACACCACCGAGGAGGAACTGGACGGCCTGTGTGCCCGGCTCACCGCCAACGGCGTCACCGGCTTCGCCATTGAGGATGAAGAGGACTTCAAGACCTTCCTGGAGCAGAACCGTCAGTACTGGGACTATGTGGACGAGGACCTGATGGAGCGGATGAAGGGCGTGTGCCGGGTCAAGTTCTACGTCACCGACGATGCAGACGGCAAGGCCCAGCTGGCGCGCTGGCTGGAGGGCATCGACAAGCCCTACACCACCGCATCCCTGGGGGACAACGACTGGGCTCACTCCTGGCAGAAGTATTATAAGCCCATGACCGTGGGCGGGAAGCTGTGGATCGTTCCCGAGTGGGAGCGGGACCAGACCCCGCCGGAGGGGCGCACCCCGGTGTACCTCAACCCCGGGCTCACCTTTGGAACCGGCAACCACGCCTCCACCCAGCTGTGCCTGATGGGGCTGGAGGAGTATGTGGTACCCGGCCAGCCGGTGCTGGATCTGGGCTGCGGCAGCGGCATCCTGTCCATCGCCGCCATGGCCCTGGGGGCCAGCTCCGCCGTGGCGGTGGATATCGACCCCAAGGCAGTGGACGTGGCCTATGAGAATGCCGGCCTCAACGGCATCGGCAGGGACCGGTACACCGTCCGGGCGGGAGATGTGCTCACCGATCAGGCTCTGGTGAAGGAGCTGGGCGGGCAGCGCTATCCCCTGGTGCTGGCCAACATCGTGGCCGACGTCATTATGCCCCTGTCCGCCAAGGCGGGGGAGTGGATGACCGAGGACGGGGTGTTCCTGTGCTCCGGCATTATCGACACCCGCTCCGCCGAGGTGGAGGCCGCCCTGGAGCGCAACGGCCTGCACATCATCCGCCGCCGGGAGCAGAACGGCTGGGTATCCCTGGCCGCCAAACGGGCGTAATAAGAGGAAAAGGACGCACCGCAGCGCGGTGCGTCCTTTTGTTTTAGGGGTTTTATTGTAGAGAGCCATGATAGTTATAGTAGGCGGGTAAGGGCGGCCTTTATGGCCGCCCGCCGGTTTTCTGCCGGCATGAGTTCCCTCCAGAGTGAAAGGATTGCATTTTTTCCCGGGATATGATACACTTTTTCGGTACGATTTGAGGTCGCGCCCCGGGGAAAGAGGGCGTTGGGTACGAAAGGGAGTTTCGATGCCTGTGGGGACCTTGAATCAGGCAGACTGAAACGGAAAGGAAGTTTTGTACCCATGGAAATCAACGGCGAGCAGGTCAACGAGATCGTCAACTACGCCGACCTGGGCCTGTCCCCTGAGGTCATGAAGGCCATCGACAAGAAGGGCTACGTCCAGGCCACGCCGGTCCAGGCGGGCGCCATTCCCTATTTTATGGAGTGGAAGGACGTGATCGCCAAGGCCCCTACCGGTACCGGCAAGACCTTTGCCTTCGGCATCCCCATGGTGGAGCACATTGATCCGGACAACCAGGATGTGCAGGCCCTGGTGCTGGCACCCACCCGGGAGCTGGCGGTACAGATCCAGGAGGAGCTGCGGGACCTGTGCGAATTTAAGGAAGGGGTACGCACCGTGTGCCTCTACGGCGGCGCCCCCATCGACAAGCAGATCAACACCCTGAAGAAGCGCCCCCAGATCGTGGTGGCCACCCCCGGCCGTCTCATGGACCACATGAAGCGGCGCACCGTCAAGCTGGACAAGGTGGAGACGGTGGTGCTGGACGAGGCCGACCGGATGCTGGATATGGGCTTTGTCCGGGACGTGACCCGTATCCTGGACCAGCTGAAGCACCGGAAGAACCTGGGAATGTTCTCGGCCACCATCAGCCGGGAGGTGATGGACATCTCCTGGGTGTACCAGCGGGACCCCATTGAGATCACCGTCCGCCCGGTGGAGGAGTCCAAGCCCGACATCACCCAGTACCGCATCGACCTGGACGGCCGGGAGAAGAAACTGGACACCATCGTGGCCCTCATCACCCACGGGGAGTACGAGCGGGCCATTGCCTTCTGCAACACCAAGAACATGACCGACCGGCTGGCCGGGCTGCTCCAGATGCGGGGCATTTCCTGCCAGGCCATCCACGGCGATATCCAGCAGCGGGTGCGGGAAAAGACCCTGGACAAGTTTAAAAAGGGCGAGATCAAGGTGCTGGTGGCCACCGACGTGGCCGCCCGTGGCCTGGACATCGACGACGTGGACGCGGTGTTCAACTACGACGTGCCTGACGAGATGGAGAACTACACCCACCGCATCGGCCGTACCGGCCGTGCCAAGCGCCACGGCGTGGCCTACACCTTTGTGGCCACCGTCACCGAGAGCGTCCGCATGGACGACATCATCCGCAACACCAAGGCGGAGGTCCAGCGGCTCAAGTACGATCAGGACGGCTGCCTCATGCTGGTGGAGCAGCAATAAATCGTTGAATGGGCGGCCTTTGGCCGCCCATTTTCCTGCTTCCGGGCCGGTTCGCCGGATTTCCCTTGCCAATTTCCGGAGGCCATGATATCATGTCGGCATACTGGGGCAGAATGATTTGCAGAGAGGAGAGTTCCCATGGTAGAGATCCGTCCCTCCCGGCCCGACGAGGCCCAGGCCCAGAAGGACCTGTGGCGGGCCGCCTTTGGGGAGGACCCCCGCTATATTGACTGGTTCTATGAATGCTGCTGGCGGCCGGAGGACACCCTCCTGCTGCTGGAGGACGGGAAGCTGGCCTCCATGCTGGCCCTGCTGCCTCAGACCATCCACCTGCCCGGCGGCGGCACCGCCTCCGCCTGGTATGTCTATGCCCTGGCCACCGACCCCAACGTGCGCAGCAAGGGGTACGGCAGGCAGCTGCTGCTCTATGTGGATGACTTTTTGAAGGCCCGGGGGGCGGACTGCGTTACCGTGGTGCCCGCCGAGGCCAGCCTGTTCAAATTTTTCGGCATGGTGGGCTATCTCCCCGGCTTTTTTACCCGCAAGGTGGAGCTGCTGCGGAGCATGACCACCCCCCACTTCCAGGAGGATGGGGTGGAGCCCATCGGCCCGGAGGCGTACAACGCCATCCGGGAGGCGGCGCTGGCAGGCCTGCCTTTTGTCTCCTACAGTCAGGAGCTGATCCGCTATCAGGAGGGAATGGGCAAGATCACCGGCGGCGGTCTGTACCGCGTCACCGTGGGAGCGTTCCGAGGCTGTGCCGCCGCCGAATACCTGAACCAGGAGAGCGTCCTTTTTAAGGAATTGCTGCTGCCGCCGGAGCATATGCCCCGTGGTCTGGCGGCCCTGGCCGCCCAGATGCCCGGTCAGCGGTGCTTCGTCCGCACCCCGGCCCAGTGGGACGGGATGCAGGGCAGCTATCTCCAGCCCTTCGGCATGGTCAAGTGGTATGACCGGGAGAAGGGCGCCCTGTGGGGGGAGGAGACCCATGGCTATATGGGCCTGGGCTTTGATTGACCGGCTCCAAAACAGAATACAGCGTTCAAAGATGGGCGCGGACAGACGGGGGATGGTCCCTCATCTGTCCGCGTTTCTTTATCCTGGCATGGGTTTTGCAACCAGACGGTGGGGCAAGATTCAAAGCCGGGGTTTTGCAAGAATTCCGTTAAAATGAATATGCGGGGCAAAATCGTGAATATATATAAGCAAATTTCATCACATTAGCGAGAAAAAGTGTCGAAAAGCAGGCGATACAAGGAAAGAAAGCATCCGATGTCGAAGAATGAAATGGACAATTATGCAGAAAAGTGTCTTTCTGACAAGGACAGCTGCAAGATTTGACGGCGATTCCATCAAATTCAGGCGGCAGAACTCTTGACGGAAGGTGTTAATTACGATAAAATAAACAGACGTTTATTGTGGGGCATTCACGGAAAACGAACAGAGACTGGTATAGGAAGTGAAGAAATGGCAAAATACATTTTGAAAAGAGTGCTGATGGCAGTGATTACCCTGTTCATCGTCATCTGCCTCACTTTTTTCCTCATGAACGCCATTCCGGGCAACCCCTGGCTGTCTGAGAAGACCCCATCTCAGGCCACCATCGATGCTCTGAATGAGAAGTACGGCCTGGATCAGCCGGTCATCGTGCAGCTGGGTAAGTACCTGGGCAACATTCTGCAGGGTGAGTTCGGCGACTCCATCAAGATGCAGAAGGACCGGCCGGTGCTGGACATCATCACCACCATGTTCCCCATCTCGGCCAGGATCGGTATCATCGCCATTGTGTGGGCTATTTTGGTGGGCGTCCCATTGGGCTGTCTGGCCGCATACAAACGAGGTACCTGGGTGGACAGCCTATTGCGCGTAATATGTACCATAGGTATCTCCATGCCGGGCTTCGTGGTGGCTACCATTCTGCTGCAGATCTTTACCGGCGGTATTGAGGGCTTTAAGATATTACCAACGGTATTTGACGGCAGCTGGCAGAGCTATGTGCTGCCCTGCGCCGCCCTGGGCTTCTACCCCATGTGTTATCTGTCCCGGCAGACCCGTACCGCCATGCTGGACTCCATCAACCAGGAGTACATCAAGACTGCCCGGGCCAAGGGCCTGCGCAACAAGAAGATCATCTTCAAGCACGCCCTGCGCAACGCCCTGATCCCCGTCATCACCTATCTGGGCCCCCAGATCGCCTTTACCCTGTGCGGCGGCTTCGTGGTGGAGCAGGTGTTCTCCATCCCCGGTCTGGGCCGCTACTTCGTCCAGTCCATCCAGTCCCGTGACTATCCTATCATCATGGGCACCACCATCTTCCTGGCGGCCTTCATCATTGTGATGAACCTGGTCGTGGACCTGCTGTACAAGCTGGTGGACCCGCGGATCAATCTGAGCAAGGGAGGGAACTGAGTTGGCAGAGAAACGGAAAAAAGTGCTCGGCTCTCTTCAGCCGGATATTGAAGATATCCTGGATTGGAACAAGCTGCCGGAAGATGCCTTTCAGCCGGCCAGTGCAGAAGAGAAAGAGAGTTTTATTCAGGACCGCAAGAGCGTGTCCTATTGGAAGGATGCATGGCGCCGCCTGCGCCGCAACAAGGTAGCCATGGTGGCCATGGTCATCGTGATCCTGCTGGGTCTGTTTGCCTTTGTGGGTCCCCTGGTCGTGCCCTACAGCTACGATGAAGTGATCCCCGGCGCCAACAACCTGCACCCCTGGCACTACTCTCTGGAGGACCAGGAGGAACTGGCGGCGGCGCAGGACCCGGAGAAAGCCATTGAGCTGGCCCGGGCCGAGGCCGAGGCTGAGGGCCGCGAACTCAGCCGCATTGAGGAAGCTCAGATCCGCGCCAAAGTGAAGAGCGGCGGCGACGTGGATGAGCTGCGGGCCGAGCTGGGCATCAAGCCTAAGCTGTTCGGCTACACCAATGACGAGCTGCAGCGCATCGCCAACGGCGAGTCGGTTTTCCCCCATGTGTTCGGCTGCGATATGCAGGGCCGTGACATCATGGTCCGTACCATGATCGGTACCCGTGTGTCCATGATTGTCGGTATCTGCTGTGCCCTCATCGTGCTGGTCATCGGTGCCATCTACGGCTCCATCTCTGGCTACTGCGGCGGCAAGGTGGACGCCGTCATGCAGCGTATCGTGGAGATCATCTACACCATCCCCGAGGTGCTCATCATTCTGCTGCTGGGCGCCACGCTCAAACCCATTTTGGAGGACTTCCAAAACTCGGGCGACGGGTTCTTCCAGAACATGGTCACCATTCTGGGCCCCAACCTGATCGCCATCTTCATCGCCTTCGGTCTGCTGTACTGGGTGACCATGAGCCGCATCATCCGCGGCCAGATCCTCCAGCTCAAGCAGCAGGAGTACGTCACCGCCGCCCGTGCTCTGGGCGCCAAGGGCGGGCGCATCATCAAGCGCCATCTGCTGCCCAACTGCGTGGGCCAGATCGTGACCACCACCTTCCTGCAGATCCCCTCCGCCATCTTCACCGAGTCCTTCCTGTCCTTCCTGGGTATGGGCGTTTCCGCCCCCATGACCAGCCTGGGCTCCATGTGCTCCGATGGTCTGAGCGGCCTGCAGAGCTATCCCTATCGTTTGTTCATCCCCGCCATCATCCTGAGCATCCTGATCCTCTGCCTGAACCTGTTCGGCGACGGCCTGCGTGACGCTCTGGATCCCCGTCTGAAGAAGTAAGAAAGGAGGAGACACCATGGAAGAAAAACAGAAAACCGGCAAGCTGCTGGAAGTGAAGGATCTCCACGTCTCCTTCTTTACCCCCGCCGGCGAAGTCAAGGCTGTGGGCGGCATCAGCTATGACCTGAACTATGACGAAGTCATGGGCATCGTGGGCGAGTCCGGCTCCGGCAAGAGCGTGGAGGCCTACTCCATCATCGGCCTGCTCCAGTCCCCCGGCAAGGTGGTGGGCGGTTCCATCACCCTGGAGGGCGAGGACGTGCTGGCCAAGAGCAAGGAAGAGATGATCGACCTGCGCGGCAACAAGGTGGCCATGATTTTCCAGAACCCCATGACCTGCCTGAACCCCGTGTACACCATCGGCAACCAGCTCATCGAGGCCCTCAAGGCCCACGACAAGAAGGTCTCCAAGGAGGAGGCCGCCAAGCGGGCCATGGAGATGCTGGAGATGGTGGGCATCAACAACGTGGAAAAGCGGATGAAGCAGTATCCCCATGAGCTGTCCGGCGGTATGCGTCAGCGCGTCATGATCGCCATGGGTCTGATCTGCCATCCCCAGCTGCTCATCGCCGATGAGCCCACCACCGCTCTGGACGTGACCATCCAGGCTCAGATCCTGGAGCTCATGAAGGAGCTGCAGAAGAAGACCCACATGGGCATCATCTTCATCACCCATAACCTGGGCGTGGTGGCTGAGATCTGCGACAAGGTCAGCGTCATGTACGCCGGCAAGATGGTGGAGCAGGGCCCCGTGGACGACATCTTCTACAAGCCCGGCCACCCCTACACCATGGGCCTGCTGCGGTCCATGCCCCGTGTGGACGCCGAGAGCTACGAGCGCCTCATCCCCATCGAGGGTACCCCCGTGGATATGCTCAATCCTCCCGAGGGCTGCCCCTTCGCTCCCCGGTGTGAATACGCCATGAAGATCTGCCTGCAGAAGATGCCCCCCTATGTGGAGCTGGGCGACAACCACCGCTCCGCCTGCTGGCTGCGGGTGCAGGAGCAGATGGCCAAGGAGAAGGCCGGCCAGGCGGACGCCAAGCCCGCGCAGGAGACCGAGAACAAGGAGGCGGGCGACCATGAGTGAGAAGAATGATATCCTCGTTCAGGTAGACCACCTGAAGAAATACTTTGGCGTCAAGGGCCTGAAGGGCCCCGGCGTCCAGGCCGTGGAGGATGTGTCCCTGTTCATCAAGCGGGGCGAGACCCTGGGCCTGGTGGGCGAGTCCGGCTGCGGCAAGACCACCCTGGGCCGTACCATCCTCCAGCTCCATCCCCCCACGTCCGGCAAGATCGTCTATGACGGCGAGACCATCTTTGAGGGTGAGGACCCCTGGCAGAAGGACGAGAACGGCCAGCTGATCCACGTCAAGACTCCCAAGCCCAAGGCAGTCAATATGCTGCCCTACCGGCGGAAGATGCAGATCATCTTCCAGGACCCCTCCGCCTCTCTGGACCCCCGTATGACGGTGGGCGAGATCATTGGTGAGGCCCTGGATATCCACAAGCTGTGCCCCAACAAGAAGGACCGCACCGACCGCATCAAGGAGCTGCTTGCCCGGGTGGGTCTGAACACCGAGCACGCCAACCGCTATCCCCATGAGTTCTCCGGCGGCCAGCAGCAGCGCGTGGGCATCGCCCGCGCCCTGGCGGTGCGCCCCGAATTCATCGTGTGTGACGAGCCTATCTCCGCCCTGGACGTGTCCATCCAGTCCCAGGTGGTGAATATGCTGGAGGATATGCAGCAGGATCTGGGCCTGACCTATCTGTTCATCGCCCATGACCTGTCCGTGGTGCGTCACATCTCCAACCGCATCGGCGTGATGTATCTGGGTACCATGGTGGAGCTGGCTGAGAGCTACGAGCTGAACAAGCATCCCATCCACCCCTACACCAAGACCCTGCTGTCCGCGGTGCCGGTGCCCGATCCCGAGGTGAGCCGGACCCGTCAGCGTATCGTGCTCCAGGGCGATATCCCCTCCCCCATGAATCCGCCTACGGGCTGCCGGTTCCATACCCGCTGCCCCTACGCCACCGAGAAGTGCAAGGAGTGCGTGCCTCAGTTCAAGGAGCATTCGCCCGGCCACTACGCCGCCTGTCACCTGCTGGGCTAAGACGGGCGAATGGGCCTGCCGCCGCATTGCGGCGTCCAAGCGTTTTGGGCTGTGCCCAAAACCTTGATGCCGGGCGAATTCACTTCGCCCGAGCAGATGAAAGGAAATGGGGTACCCGCCCGGCCTGGGCCGGGTGGGCAACATTCTCCCGGCCACTACGCCGCCTGTCACCTGCTGGGCTGATTGGGCGAATGGGCCTGCCACCTGCTGGGGTAAGCGAAAGCCGGGCCCGCGCAGTAAGGGCGCTCAAGCGAAAATTGGAAAAAGGCGGCAGATTGCCGCCTTTTTTCGGAACCAGATAGAAATAAACTGGAGAGTTCGTAACAATTTCGAAACATTTTCTTTACACCTGTACCTGACCTGTGGTATAATGTCTTTGCGTTACTTTAACGTGCGAAAGGCCATGGCCTTTCGGCGCCCGCACTGCGGGCGCCGATGACCATCCCCATGTGTATCGCGCCCCAAGGCGTTATTGATACAAAAATGAGAAAGATGGAGGTCCAACCATGAAAAAGAGAAAGCTTGTCTCTCTGCTTCTGTCCGGGGCCCTCGTGTTCGGTCTGCTGGCCGGCTGCGGCGGCGGCACCAGCAACAGCAACGAGACTCCTGACGCTCAGAACAGCGGCACTCCCAGCAGCGAAGCTCCTTCCGGCGACGCTTTTGAGATGACTGTCAACATCGCTTCTGAGCCCCAGTCCATTGATCCCGCTCTGAACAGCGCGGTCGACGGCGCCATCATGATCAGCCATATGTTTGAGGGCCTGATGCGCTGGGAGGATTCCGGCAGCGAGACCGCCGGTTCCGACGGTACCTGCACCAACGCTCAGCTGGGCTACGGCCAGGCTGAGTCCTATGAGAAGACTCCCAACGAGGACGGCACCGTCACCTATACCTTCCACCTGCGCGACGGCATCAAGTGGTCCGACGGTAAGGACGTTACCGCTCAGGACTTCGTGTTCTCCTGGCAGCGCCTGGTCAACCCCGAGACCGCTGCTGACTACAGCTACATGATCGACTGCGTGGTCAACGCCAACGCCATCATGAACGGCGAGAAGGAGCCCAGCGAGCTGGGCGTCAAGGCTGTGGATGACAAGACCTTCGAGGTCACCATCACCTCCGACCTGCCCTACTTCACTGAGATCTGCGCCTTCCCCGCCACCTTCCCCGTGCGTGAGGACATCGTGAGCAACGCTCAGTGGACCTACGATCCCGCTACCTATGTGTCCAACGGCGCTTACAAGATGACCAACCGTGTGACCAACTCCGAGATCGTCATGGAGCCCAACGAGTACTACTACAATGTGGATACCCTGGGTCCCAAGAAGATCACCTTTAAGCTGATGGAAGACAACAACGCCATGCTGAACGGCTTCAAGACCGGCGAGCTGGACTTCATCGAGTCCATGCCCACCGACGAGATCGCCGGCCTGATGGCTTCCGGCGACCTGAAGATCGTGGACTACATCGGCACCTACTATGTTTGCTACCAGACCCAGAAGGCCCCCTTCGACGATCCTCGCGTCCGCAAGGCCTTCACTCTGGCCATTGACCGTACCTACATCGTGAACGAGATCACCCAGACCGGTCAGGTCGAGGCCGGCGGCTTCGTGCCCGCTGGTGTTTACGACGCTGCCGGCGCTACCGGCGACGACTTCCGCACCGTGGGCGGCGACTACTACAAGCCCACCGACGCTGACTACGAGGCCAACTGCGAGGAGGCCCGTGCTCTGCTGGCCGAGGCTGGCTACCCCAACGGCGAGGGCTTCCCTGTTGTTGAGTACCTGTACAACACCGACGACTCCCACAAGGCTGTTGCCGAGGCTCTGCAGAATATGTGGCAGACCCAGCTGGGCGTGACCGTCACCCTGAACAACCAGGAGTGGGCCACCTTCCTGCAGACCCGTAAGGACGGCGATTACTCCATCGCCCGTAACGGCTGGATCGCCGACTACAACGATCCTATGTCCTTCCTGGATATGTGGCTCACCGGCGGCGGCAACAACGACGCTCAGTACTCCAACGAGGAGTATGACGCCAAGATCCAGGCTGCCAAGGCTTCTACCGATCCTGCTGAGCGTATGCAGCTGATGCACGAGGCCGAGGACATCATCATGGGTCAGGATTATGCTCTGTGCCCCCTGTACTTCTACACTCAGAAGTATATGCTGGCCGACGGCATCCAGGGTATGTACTATACTCCTCTGGGCTACTTCTTCTTCGACCACTGCACCCAGGGCTGATTTTCAGCCAAACAAACCGGGCGGAGCCATTTGGCTCCGCCCGGTTTTTGCTGGACTTTACAGCTCTAGCGTAGGGCTTGTGGACGTCCAATGTTTCGCGCTGAGTAGGACGGCGGTTTACCCCCGCCGGCGATCCACGGCAAGGAACGGCGGGCCGGTGAGGACATGGTCCCTGCGGATGAAAAGCGCCGCTCTGTAGGGGCGATGTCCGCACCCGCCCGTTTGCCAGGGGATATCATTACCGCTGCGCTGCAAAACACACGCCCTCACTCCGGTGCGGCCTTACCGATGGAACGAAAACCCCCGGCGCACTGGGATGCCCAGTGCGCCGGGGGTCTTTGCTCAGATGCTTACCAGTTGCCGAAGGGGAAGTTGTAGTAGTAATTGCCGCCCTGCTGGGGTTGGGATTGCTGCTGCTGGCTGTTGTACTCCTCGCTCAGCTGATTCATGGCGTCCTGCCGCTCCTGGTTGTCCTCATCCAGGGTTACATTGACGGTGGAGGTGTTGCCGTCCCGGTAGATGGTGAAGGTGACGGACGCTCCCGCCTTGTAATCCTTCACAGCGCTCTGGAGCTGGGTCTCGGTAGATACCTGGGTGTCACCCACAGCGGTGATGATGTCGCCTACCTGGAGGCCGGCTTTCTGGGCGCAGGAGCCGTCCAGGATGGCCATGATCTCCACGCCGGCAGGCACGCCGTAGCGCTGAACGCTTTCATCCACGGCGTTGATGAGCACGCCCACGTTGGGCTTGCCGGTGACGTAGCCGTTCTCCATAATGGAGGTGACCATGTCCTTCACATCGTTGATGGGAATGGCGAAGCCCAGACCCTCTACAGAGGCCTCGGAGCTGGAGCTGGAGGACAGCTTGGCGGACACAATGCCCACCACCTGGCCGTACTTGTCAAAGAGGGGGCCGCCGGAGTTGCCGGAGTTGATGGCGGTGTCGGTCTGGATCATGTTCATGACGGTGCCGTCGCTCATGGTGACCGAGCGGTCCTTGGCGGAGACGTAGCCGCCGGTGAAGGTGAAGGTCAATTCACCCAGAGGGTTGCCGATGGCGTACACATCCTCGCCCACATTGATGGCGTCCGAGTCGCCCAGTACCACGGGCCGCAGGTTGCCCTGGTCAATCTTCAGCACGGCGATGTCGTTCTCTTCCTCGCCGCCCACCAGGGTGGCGTCATAGCTCTTTCCGTCGGAGAAGAATACGGTGATGTCGCTGACGCCGTTGATGACATGGTAGTTGGTAAGGATGTAGCTGGCGGTGTCATTGGAGCTGATGACGAAACCGGAACCGGACACGGCGTTTTTAACGGTCTGGCCCCACACGTTGGTGGTCACGTTGCCGTTGACGCCCACCACCGACTCCAGGTTGGAGGCGTACACCTCTTCGGCGGAGAGGACGGTCTTGCCGTCCACGTTGGCCAGGGACACGGCGGTGGGACGGGTGCCCTCGTAAATGGTGGTAGAGTTGCTGCCGAAGCGGTTGACAGCCCACACGCCGCCGCCGCCCACCGCGCCGCCGATGATGGCGCAGCACAGGCCGACGGCAATGAACTTACCAAAGCCGCCCTTCTTCTTTTCCTTGGGGGGTACGGCGTCATACACATGAAACTGATTGGTCTCTATGACGGGGTCGCGGTCCTCGGGGGGCCGGTTATAATCACTGTAATACATAAACGGGTCTCTCCTTTACCAGCGGATTTTGCGGTTTCCTTTGAACGAGTCTTAGAATACCCTGTAATTGTGGCGGAACTGTGAAGAAAATGTGCATGATTTTTAAATTGTTCCCATCGATGGCAGGTTTGTGTCAGAAAAGGGCAAATAACAGGAAAAAGGGACGCATTTGCGTCCCTTTTTAAGCGATATCATCCTTTTTCCAGCGCTTTTGTTACGGTAACAGCCCGGGCGCCGGGGCCGATATGGCAGGCCACCGACAGGGACAGCGGGTCCATATGGATGGGATAACCGGGGAAAATGGCCTCCAGCTCTTCCAGCCACTCCTGGGCGTCGGCCCGGTCGCCGGTGTAGGCGGCAGCGATGTGGAGCTGCTCTGGCCCGGAGAGACCGGCGAACTCGGTCTCCATGGTGTTGTGGATGGCATCGATCATGGCCTTTTTGGCGGCCTTCCAGCCCCGGACCTTGGCGAAGGAGTCCAGCTTCTCCCCCTTGATCCGCAGCACCGGCTTGATGCCCAGCACCGCGCCCAGGGCGGCGGCGGCGGGGGTGCAGCGGCCGCCCTTTTTCAGGTACTTCAGGGTGTCCACGGTGATGTAGATATCGGAGTCAAACTTAGTGCGCTCCAGATAGTCGTGGATCTCCTGGGCGGACTTGCCGGCCTGGGCCATTTCCAGGGCGTCCAGCACTGACTGGCGCTGGGTCACCGAGATGCGCTGGTTGTTGACCACAAATACCTTGCCCTCGTAGTCCTGGGCCAGCATCATGGCGGTCTCGCAGGAGCTGCTCAGGCCGCTGGACATGGGGATGTACACGATCTGGTCATAGTCCTGCAGGATCTTATCCCACAGATCGGTGACGTCGCCGGGGGAGGGCTGGGTGGTCTTGACATCGGCGTCCTGGGCCAGACGCTCATAGAACTGCTCCTGAGAAAGGGTGATATCCTCCAGGAAGAGCTCGTCGTTGATATAAAAAGGCATGGGCAGAACAAAAATACCCAGTTCCTTGCCCTGAGCCTGGGTGATGCCGCTGTTGCTGTCGGTGGCAATGGCGATCTTACTCATAACGTACCTCACTTCATCAGATCTTTATGGTTGTGGTTCCGCCGGAGCCTGAGCTCCGCCGCGGAAGAAAGCGGTCAGTTTTTCCATACCCCGCGCCAGGGCGGAGGCCTCCTGATCGGTCAGGGCGGACAGCATCCGGTCGGTCAGACGGCGGTGAAAGGCCCGGTGCCGCTCACTGGCGGCCCGGCCCAGCTGGGTGGGCAGCAGGCGCACCGCCCGCCGGTCCTTCTCGTCCCGGCGGCGGACCAGATAGCCCTTCTTCTCCAGCATACCAACGGCGCAGGTCAGGGTACCCGCCGGCATCTGCCGGGCGGAGGCAATGGCGGTGGAGCGGTTGTCGCCCCCCTCGTCCACGGTGCGGCAGATGGCGTCAATGAGCTGTACCTCCCGCAGGGACAGGTCCCCTGCCGCCAGGGTGGCTTCCTCCCGCTTCAGGATGTCGCCAAAGACGTCGGAAAGAAAATGGTTGATGATTTCGCTGGAATACTCCACTGAGGGCCTCCCTTCTGCGTGGCTTGTTTCGCAACTGAATTATACCGGATTGTAGAAAAATGTCAAGGGAATCCTTTGACAGTCAAAATAATTTCCACCGCCGGTGAGATTTGGGACAAGGCATACCCGGAGGAATGGGCGCATAGGGTAGAAGGGACCGAAAGGATCCCATATTACAGATGAGGATGGTGCGATATGAAAGGGCCGATCTTATGGAAACGACTGTTCCGCCGGAGTGCCGCTTTGTTCCTGGCCACCCTGGCGGTGTGGCTGCTGCTGTTATGCGGCGGCGGGGCGGGGGCGCTCCAAAGCCTGGGGGAGAGCGGGGCCTTTGTGTCCACTGCTCTGGCGGCGGAACTGGGCAAGACAGGGGGCGACACCCTGGACAAACTGGACGGCTGGGACCGGCTGGCGGTGGGCCAGTCCCTGTTGCTGGCAGGCAATCAGGAGGCGGTGGCCCAGCATCTGGGACAAGAGGTGCCGGAGGAAATACAACTGCCGGCGGGACAGCCTGCTCAGGATCACGACGACCTGGTGGAGGAGCCTCAGACTACTACCGCGCCTTCGGATATCATCGCCCGCACCCTGATCCCCACCAGCCCGGAGGGCTATGACGTGGCGGGTGGCCTGTATCTCTATAACCGCACCGGGGAGAGCGTGGATCTGGCGGCGGCGGCCCAGGCGTCTGTGAACATCACCCTGCCCGCCGAGGGACCCCAGATCCTTATCATCCATACCCACACCACCGAGGCATACACCCCAGACGGCACCGACGTGTATACCCCCGACGGCGGGGTGGCCCGCACCCTGGAGGAGGAGGACAATATGCTGCGGGTGGGAGACGAGATGGAGCGGGTGTTCACCGAGATGGGTCTGTCGGTCATTCACGACCGCACCGTCCACGACTATCCCCAGTACAACGGGGCCTATACCCGCTCCGCCCAGACGGTGCAGAAGTATCTGGAGCAGTATCCCTCCATCAAGATTGTGCTGGACGTCCACCGGGACGCCCT
Source organism: Flavonifractor sp. An91 (assembly GCF_002159225.1). Lineage (NCBI taxonomy): Bacteria > Bacillati > Bacillota > Clostridia > Eubacteriales > Oscillospiraceae > Flavonifractor > Flavonifractor sp. An91. The sequence goes on from NZ_NFHA01000021.1 coordinate 25,952, forward strand.
GGCGGGGGAGGACGGCACGGTGTACAAGGCGGTGACGGTCATCGACGGGGTGGATACCGCCCAGGTGATGCTGGTCATCGGCCATGGTCAGGACGGCAGCAACCCCCACTGGATGGAGAATCTGGCCCTGGCCTGCAAGCTCCAGAGCAGCATGAACATCCTCTATCCCACCCTGGCCCGGCCCATGACCTTCCGCTCCTCCAGCTATAACCAGGAGCTGTCCACCGGCTCCCTGCTGGTGGAGGTGGGCACCCACGGCAACACCCTCCAGGAGGCCTTGTCCGCCGCCCGGCTCTTCGCCCGCTCCGCCGGTCAGGTGCTGCTGGGCCTGAAGGAGCAATGACAAAAAAGCACGCTCTCGGGCGTGCTTTTTTGCGTCTCCAGCCGGCAAAGAAGAATTGCCCTTTTCCGAAAAATCACATATAATAGAACCACTGCGTAAAAACACAGAGGGAGGCAGACTATGATCTTAAACGTGCTGGCGGTAGGCGATGTGGTGGGGGAGAGCGGCGTGGAGTACCTGAACCGTCACCTCCGCAGCCTGAAGAAGCTCCATGAGGTCCACTTCACTGTGGTCAACGGGGAGAACGCCTCCGGCGTGGGCATTCTGCCCCGGCAGGCCCGGGACATCTTCGACGCCGGGGCCGACGTGATCACTTTGGGCAACCACACCTGGAACCGCATCCAGATCGCCGACTTTCTGGAGGACGACCGCTATACCCTGCGGCCCGCCAACTACACCAACCGGGTGCCCGGCCGGGGCTGGGGGGTGTACGACGGCCCCAAGGGCCTGCGGATCGGCGTGATGAACCTCATCGGCCGGTGCGAGATGGACAGCAACTTTGAAAACCCCTTCACCACCGCCGACAAGGTTTTGAAGCGGATGGAGGGAGTGGACGTGGTGCTGGTGGACTTCCACGCCGAGGCCACCAGCGAGAAGGGCGCCATGGGCTACTACCTGGACGGACGAGTCCAGGCCCTGTGGGGTACCCACACCCATGTGCCCACAGCCGACACCCAGGTGCTTCCCAAGGGGCTGGGCTTCGTCACCGACCTGGGCATGACCGGCCCCGCCCGCAGCGTGCTGGGCATCCGGCCCGACCAGGCCATCAACCGCTTCCTGGGGGGACTGCCCCGGCGGTTTGAGCAGGCGGACGGGCCCTGCAAGCTGGAGAGCGTCCTCTTCTCCATCGACACCGACGCACGCAAGTGCGTGGGTGTGGAGCGACTGGATGTTCGTGACTGATCGCCCCTGTGACCTTCCCCCCTCAGGGGGGAAGGTGGCCGGCCTCAGGCCGGACGGATGAGGGGGTGTCTGTACACCCTTTGGAATCCTGTTGGAAAGGAACACAAAACCATGTTAACCATCATTCACGGGGCGGACTTTCATCTGGACGCCCCCTTTGCCGCCCTGCCCCCCGACAAGGCCAGGCAGCGGCGGGAGGAGCAGCGGCAGCTGCTGGACCGGCTGGCCGATCTGGCCCAGGAGGTGAGGGCCGACCTGGTGCTCCTCTCCGGCGATCTGCTGGACTCCAGCCAGACCTACCAGGAGACGGTGGAGGCCCTCTCCCGCACCCTGGGCCAGATCCAGGCCCCGGTGTTCATCGCCCCGGGCAACCACGACTGCTACGGTCCCCGGTCGGTGTACGCCAACACCGCCTGGCCTGACAACGTACATATCTTCTCCACCGTGTCGGTGGAGTCGGTGGCCCTGCCGGAGCTGGGCTGCACCGTCCACGGGGCGGCCTTCACCACCCCCCAGGCCGACCGCTCTCCCCTCATGGGCTTTACCGCCCCCAGAGACGGGGGCATCCACCTGATGGCCCTCCACGGCGACGTGGACGGCAAGGGCCGCTATGGCCCCATCGACCCCGCCGACATCGCCGCCAGCGGCCTGACCTACCTGGCCCTGGGCCATATCCACGCCTGCTCCGGCTTGCAGAAGGCGGGGGATACCTGGTGGGCCTACCCCGGCTGCCCCGAGGGCCGGGGCTTTGACGAGACGGGGGACAAGGGCGTGCTGGTGGTCACCGTGGGGGACGACCCCAGCGATGTCACCGCCCGGTTCGTACCCCTGGCCGGCCGGCGGTATGAGATCGTGGAGGCCGACGTCACCGGGGCGGATACCGCCGCTCAGGTGCTGGAGGAGGTGCTGCCGGCGGAGCCCTGCGGCGACTGTTGCCGTATCCTGCTCACCGGCCAGCGGTCCTTTGGGCCGCCCGACCTGGCGGCTCTCACCGCCCAGGCCCAACCATACTACTACAGCGTCACCATCCGGGACCACACCAGACAGATGCGGGACCTGTGGGAGCGGGCGGGGGAGGACTCCCTCACCGGCCTGGTCCTGCGCCAGCTGAAGGCCCAGGGCGGGCCGGAGGCTGAACTGGCCGCCAGGTTTGCGTTGGCGGCGCTGGAAAACGGGGAGGACCCCTGCCCATGAAAATCATTCGTATGAAAGCCACCTTCGGCGGCCTGGACCACCGGGAGCTGGAGCTGAAGGAGGGGCTGAATATCATCGAGGCCCCCAACGAGGGGGGCAAGTCCACCTGGTCGGCCTTCCTGCGGGCCATGCTCTACGGCATCAATACTAAGGAGCGGGACAAGCAGGGCTACATCGCCGAAAAGAACCGCTACCAGCCCTGGAACGGCGGAGCCATGGAGGGCGTGGTGGAGCTGGAGTGGAAGGGAGAGCAGATCACCCTTCGCCGTGGCCCCAAGGGCAACACCCCCTTCGGCAAGTTTGAGGCGGTGTATACCGACACCGGAGAGCCGGTGGGCTTCCTTACCGCCGACAATGTGGGAGAGACCCTCATCGGCGCGCCCAGAGAGGTCTTTGAGCGCTCCGCCTTTGTGGGCCAGGGCGGGGCGGCTATTGACGGCGCACCCGCCCTGGAGGCCCGTATCGCCGCCCTGGCCTCCAGTGGGGAGGAGGACGTGTCCTACTCCCAGGTGGAACGCCGCCTGCGGGACTGGCTCAACCGCCGCAAGCACAACAAGACCGGACTCATCCCCAAGCTGGAGGAGGAGCTGGCCGGCAACGACGAGATCGCGGGCCGTCAGGCCAAGGCCTTCCGGCTGGCCCAGGAGGCCCGCCGGGAGATGGACAAGCTCCAGACCGAGCACAAGCGCCTCCAGGCCGAGCGGGACGCCCACCTGGCCCGGGCTATGGCTGCCCGCCGTCAGCGGTGGGAGGAGGCCCAGAGCGCTCTGGAGACGGCCAGGGGACAGGTGGACACCATCGAAGCGGAACTTAACCGCTATGGCACGCCTCCCGACAAGGCCACTCTGCAAAAGGCCCAGGGGGAGCTGAACCAGCTCAACGCCCTCCACACCAGCCGCAAGCAGGCGGAGGAGCGGTTGGAGCAGGCCAAGGCCCAGGAGGCGGAAGCTGCCGCCGCCGCGGTGGACCCCCTGTTCCCCGACATGACCCCCGACCAGGCCTGGGAGCAGGCCAGCGAGGACGCCCAGGCGGCGGGGGAGGTGCCCCGCTGCGGCGGACTGTATGCCGGGGGCGCCGTTGCCCTGGCGCTGGCCGCCGGGTCGCTGGTGCTGGCCTTTACCGGCGTGCTGCCTGCCCTGTGGATGGGCGGCGCTGCCTGCGGCGTGCTGGCCGTGGCGGGCGTGAGCCTGTTTGTGTCCGCCGCCCTGCGGAAAAAGCGGGCCGGGACTCTGGCGGCGGAGCTGCTGGAGCGCTATGAGGCGGAGGACCCCCAGGATATCCTCACCCGGGCCAGCGCCTACCGGGAGGCCTGTGTGGTGGCCGGACAGGCCGCCAAACAGCGGGAGGAGGCCCAGCAGGCTCTGGACGCCCTGCTGGCCCAGGACGAGAGCACCCGCAAGGCCCTGCTGGAGCTGGTCCACCCCTTTGCCCCCACGGTGAAGGATACCTTTGGCGTGTCGGCGGCCATTTCCCGTGCCCTCCAGCTGGAGGAGCGGCTGGCCACCGCCCAGGTGAAGCTGGAGGGGGCGGAAAAGCTGGCCGCCAGCCTGCCCCGGCCCGAGCCGGTGGCGGCCGACCCCGGGGTGGAGCCCCGGTTTGACCCAGCCGGGACGGCGGCCCGGCTCAACGCGGCGGAGGGGGAGCTGTCCCGGCTCCGCAGCGGCCTGGCCATGGCCCAGGGCGAGCTGAACACCCTGGGCGATCCGGCGGAGCTGGAGCTGCGTCAGGAGGAGGCCCGGGAGGAGCTGGAGCGGCGGCAGACCGAGTACGCCGCGCTGGAGATTGCCCTCAAGGCCCTGGACGCCGCCCACGCCGGCCTTCAGGCCCGGTTCTCCCCCGCCCTCAACCATCTGGCGGGGGACTATCTGGCCAAGCTCACCGGCGGCAAGTACGACAAGGTGTCCCTCACCCGGCAGTTTGAGGCTCTGGCCGAGGAGGCCGGCGGCCTCCAGCCCCGGCGGGCCCTGGCCCTGTCCCAGGGAACGGCGGACCAGCTCTATCTGGCGGTGCGGTTGGCGGCCTGCAAGCTGGTGCTGCCTCAGGAGGAACCCTGTCCCCTGGTGCTGGACGATGCCCTGGCCAACTTCGACGACAGCCGCATGGCCCTGGCGCTGGAGTGCCTGGAGGAGCTGGGGGAGGAGCGGCAGATCCTGCTCTTCACCTGCCACAGCCGGGAAAGAGCCTGGCAGGAGGGCCGCTGACGCGAATTTCCCTTGCAATCGGGGGAAATTGCTACTATAATCAATCTATCAAAAATCGCTCCGGCTAAAGGATTCGGAGGGAAAGATAGTGTGAAAGAAAACCGTCAGGGTTGTCTTTCGCGTCCAGTCAAACACTTTTTGAACCTTCAAAAAGTGCTGAGCTTGCCGAAAAGACCTTTTCGGCAAGCTCTATAATGTGGCATATTCCAAGCATATGGAGCTGATGGCATTGGCAAAAGAAAAGACCCAGGAGCAGGAGCTGGAGGGGAAGGACGCCCTGAAGGTGGACCTCTACTTCTGGTTACAGGCCCTGGTGATGGTGCTGGTGGCCCTGATTCTCATCTTCACCTTTGTGGGGCGCATCATCGGCGTGGTGGGCTCCTCCATGTATCCCACCCTCCACGACGGGGACCTGCTGCTGTTACAGAGCATCGGTTATACCCCCAAGCAGGGAGACGTAGTGGTGCTCACCAAGGAATTTGACGCCTCCGAGGGCCCCATCGTCAAGCGGGTCATCGCCACCGGCGGTCAGCACGTGGTCATCGACTACGACGCGGGCACCGTTACCGTGGACGGCGAGGTGCTGGACGAGCCCTATATCAATCCGGAGGAGGTCATGCGCCAGCCCGGCGGGGAGACCCTCACCGACGTGGTGGTGCCCGAGGGTTCCATCTTCGTCATGGGCGACAACCGCAACCACTCCTCCGACAGCCGGGATGTGACCCTGGGCACGGTGGACGAGCGGTATGTGCTGGGCCGGGCCCTGTGGGTGATCCTGCCCTTCCAGGATTTCGGGCCCATCGCCCACGGCACGGAGGCATAAATGCAGAAAAAGGGCCTGTTGCAAAATAGCTGTTTTGCACAAACCTGTCATTGCGAGCCAGTGCGCACACTGGCGTGGCAATCCGTTTCCCCGGCAAAAGGGGCGGATTCCCACGAAAAACGGCCGCCCACCGGGCGGCCGTTTTTCTCGGAATGACGGGTCTTTGTACGAGCTGCGCATTTTGCAACAGGCTCTTTTTGCATCTGTCAGAACAGCCAGAACAGCAGCTCCTCCGACAGGGTCATGCCCACCTTGCGCTGGAGGGCCAGGGAGGGGGCGTTGTCCGCCCACACCTGCCCGTAGGGGTATATCCCTCGCTCCAGACAGGAGGCGGTCATGGCCAGCAGCAGGGCCTCTCCAATGCCCCGGCGGCGATACTCCGGCAGCACCTCCAGCATCCCCATGGAGCCCTCGATGTGGGTGGCGATAAACCCGGCGGGCTGCCCGTCCACAAAGGCCCCCAGCATCCCCCGGTCGATGGCGTCCTCCATGTAGGAAACTCCGCCGAAGGAGTGGCTGTAGTGCTCCTCCGTCCACACCGCCCAGCTGCGGTCCAGCCACCGGAGCTCTCCATCAAAAGAGGGGACTACCGGCGGCTGGGGGGCCAGCCAGGCCGACTGGCGGCAGATCTGTTCGGTCTGAAAGCCGAAGTGGGCGGCCAGTTTATCCTTGTACCACATCTGATGGCCGGTGAGGATGACACACCCATCCAGCATGGGGAGCATCTCATCCAGGGCGGCGGGGGTTTCCGCGTCCAGGAACCACACCTCGCTGGGGGGATCGTAGAGCAGCACCCCGTCGGGTCCTGCCCGGCGGATCTGGGCGGTTCCCCGGCGGAGCACCTCCAGCATATCGATGTACAAAAGCCGGTTGCCCGACAGCCGGGCCAGGGCGGTCTCTTTCTGTGTCATGTCTTTCCTCCTCGGTACAGCGGCAGGGAGATGATGAAGCTGGTCAGCTTGCCGTTGCTTTCGCAGCGGATGGAGCCGCCGTGGAGCTCCACGATCTCCTTGGCGATGGCCAGACCCAGCCCCGCCCCGCCGGTGCGGGTGGAGCGGGCGGCGTCCAGCCGGTAGAATTTCTCAAAGATGTTGGCCAGCTCCCCCTCGGGGATCTCCAGCCCTTCGTCCTGAATGGTGATCTCTGTGTAGGAGCCCATGGCCCTGGCCACCACATCCACCGTGCCCCCGGGGATGGAGTAGCTCACCGCGTTGCGCAGCACGTTGTCGAATACCCGGGCCAGCTTGTCCGGGTCCCCCCGCACCACCAGGTGGGGCTGGATGTCGGCCACGCAGGTCAGGTTCTTTTCGGCAAAGAGGGGGTAGAATTCGTCGGCCAGCTGCTCCAGCAGCATGGACAGCTGGATGGGCACCTTCTCCCCCGCTCCGCTGTCCAGATCCATTTTGGTGATGTCGAAAAATTCCCCCAGCAGCTCCTCCAGCCGCAGGGCCTTGTCCAGAGCGATGCCGGTAAATTTGGCCCGCTGCTCCGGAGCCAGGCCGGGGTCATCGTGGAGCAGGGTCAGATAGCCTACCACGGATGTAAGGGGAGTCTTGAGGTCGTGGGCCAGAAAGGCCACCAGATCTCCCCGGCGCTGCTCCGCCTCCTGGGCGGCCCGCTCCCGGGCGGCCAGCTGGCGGCGGATGGCGTTCAGGTCGTCCTGGATGGGGGAGAGCTCCCGGGGAAGGACCACCGGGTCCTCCCGCTCCTCCACCAGGCGGCGGGTGGCCGCCCGGATGTCCTCCAGCCAGTGGGTGAACCGGCCCATGGCCAGGTAGAAGGCGACAAGCATCAGCACCATAATACAGATGGTGAGGATCTCCTGCTTGTTGTCCCGGATCAGGATCTGATAGAGGTGGGCGGCATCCTCCGGGCTCTGGCCGAAGAGGGTCTGGGCCGCCCACAGGAAGAACCGGGCGAAGGGGTCCTGAAGCACCCCGTCCACCACCACCTCCAGCAGGAAGATGCCGGCGGCTCCGGCGATGAGGGTGCCCACAATGACCACCAGCAGCATTTTCAGTTTGAGGCGGGTGTATTTTCCCTTCATGCGGGCCCCTCCTTTTCCTGGGCGTGGCGGCGGGCGGCGGAGCGCTTGGCGAACCGGCCCACCGACCAGGCGCCGCCCAGCAGCAGCACCTCCAGGAAGGAGGCGAACCGCCACAGCACCATACCTACTGCCAGATGTTCCCCGAAGATGGGGCCCATGAACAGATAGAAGCTGCCCTCCGCGCCGCCGGCGTTGCCGGGCAGCATGATGATGCGGGAGAGCACCATCACCAGACACTGTACCATCACCAGCTCCCAAAAGGAGAAGCCGGTGAGTCCCAGCCCCCGATAGAGGAAGAAGGGGATGGAGAACAGGGCGGTAAGCTCCACGAACATCCCGGCGTACAGCCAGACCAGCAGCCGTTTGTTGCCCTGGAAAGCCCTCAGCTGCCGGCAGAACTCATCCACCTTGTTCATGCCCTTGTCCACCATGCCCTCCTTGGCCATCACCTTCCAGTGCCGGGACAGGAAGGTGAGGATGCGGCGGATGAGCCGCTGGATGGGGGCGGGACGGATGGCGGTAAAGACCGCCAGGCCGCACAGGAAGAGGTAGAGGGCAATGAGCACTCCGGCGCCGGCCACGGCGGCTCCCAGGCTGGCCTTTCGCCAGATCAGCTCATAGGCCAGGGCGGCCACGGCATAGCCGGTGTACACCATGGTGTTGGCCACCGCCTTCCAGGTGTAGATGGAGGCGGTGTAGGTGGCGGACATCCCGGCGTCGTACATCAGCTTGAGCTGGATGGGAGCACCGGCGGGGCCCAGCTTGTAGTAAAATTCCCCGATATAGGCCGCGTCAAAGCAGCCGGTCAGCTTCATGGGGCAGCCGGCGGCCTTGCCCATGCCGTAGAACAGGATGGCGTCCACGCTCTCGCTGAAGGGGATGCACAGGGCGGCCAGCAGCAGCCAGCCGGGCTGTACCTGGGCCACCAGAGTTTGCAGGTCCATGGTGTGCTTTACATGGATGATGAGAGCAATGAGAATGATACCGCCGATGCTCAGGCCCGCGATGGAAAAGATGCGGTTGAACAGGGCGGCCTTACTGTGCTTTTTCGTAGTTTTCACTCCATTCTAATACGCCCGGCGCAGAGTGCCGCCGCAGGCGCAGCGGTAGCGCTCCGGGTGGGCCACCAGGGGGGAGCGGCGGGCGCGGGGGAACTGCCGGCCGCACTTGGTACACACCACCAGATGGCGGATGGGACGGATATCCTCCACCCCCAGCTGGTCACAGGTGCCGGTGCGGGAGATGGTATAGCCGTAGGCGGCGTTCATCTGCCCGGCGTAGGCCTTCCACCGGACGCCGTGGTCCCGGCAGCCGGGGCAGGTGTGGAGCACCTCGTGGGCCAGGGTCTGGAGGCAGGCCTCCTCCGGGGCCTCCAGCAGCCGCTGGGCCAGCTCAATGCGGTAAGTGCCGTCGGCCTGCCGGATGCAGCAGCCGAACCGGGTCACCGCCCGGCGGTTGAGGCGTACCTGGGGGAGGATATGGGGAGAGACCGGGATGCCCAGGGCCTTGGCCTGGGCGACCACCCGGGCCAGCAATGTATCTGCGTCGTGCATGGAACAGCCCTCTCTCTGGAAGAATCAGAATTGTAGGCTTATATTGTACCACCAATGGAGGCAAAAGTCACCACCGGCGCTCCGGCCAGGCCCATCTTATGATTTTATTACATTTTTTCCGCCGGCTTGACGAAAATACGGCCGGACCGGTATAATCGTGACAGAAGGAGGGATGGCTATGGAGGCCAACATTCTGGTGGTGGACGACGAGCCCGAGATCGCCGATCTGGTGGAGGTATATTTGCAGAGTGAGGGCTGCACCGTCTACAAGTGCAACACCGGTACCCAGGCCCTGGCGGTGGTGAACAGCCGGTCGGTGGACCTGGCCATCCTGGACGTGATGCTCCCCGATATCAGCGGCTTTACCCTGTGCGGAGAGATCCGCAAGGACCACCATTTCCCGGTGCTTATGCTCACCGCCAAAGCGGAGGACATGGACAAGATCACCGGGCTGACCATTGGGGCGGACGACTATATCACCAAGCCCTTCAACCCCCTGGAGCTGATGGCCCGGGTAAAGGCCCAGCTGCGCCGGTATACCCGCTACAACGAGGCGGACAAGGGGGACAGCCGGGATATTCTGGATTTCAACGGCCTGGTCATCAACCGGGCCACCCATGAGTGCACCTTGTACGACAAGGAGCTTAACCTCACCCCCATCGAGTTTGACATCCTGTGGATGCTGGCGGAGAACCGGGGGCAGGTCATCTCGGCCGAGCGGCTCTTTGAGAGCGTGTGGGGGGAGAAGTACCTGGACCGGAACAACACCGTCATGGTCCATATCCGCCGCCTGCGGGAGAAAATGGGCGAGCCATCCCGGAATCCCAGATTCATTAAAACGGTATGGGGCGTGGGATACAAGATTGACTGAATCCTCCGTCCCCTCGGAGAGCGGAGGGGGGCCCGCGGGGGGAACTGGTTCCCGCCCGCGAGCGCGGCTTGGCGCTCTGCGCCGGACTTCCCGCAGGAAGTCCCCGCGCTTGTGTAGGCTACAAGATCGACTAAAAACCCCCGTCTGAAATTTTTTGAAAAAATTGCGAAAAAGCTGTTGACAAAATGGGACACTTCGGATATACTATCTCTTGCCCTGTTCGTCCGGGTGCAAATGGCGGCATAGCTCAGGTGGCTAGAGCATACGGTTCATACCCGTAGTGTCCCCGGTTCAAATCCAGGTGCCGCTACCAGACCCAAAAGACGGCACGTGCCGTCTTTTGGGGTCCCTTTTCCGAGCGTTCGGCCCGCTTGGGCAACATGGCCCGTTGGTCAAGTGGTTAAGACACCGCCCTTTCACGGCGGTAACACGAGTTCGAGTCTCGTACGGGTCACCAATATGGAGGCGTAGCTCAGCCGGTAGAGCACTTGCTTCACACGCAAGGGGTCACAGATTCGAGTTCTGTCGTCTCCACCACCAAAAAAGACATCCGTTTGGATGTCTTTTTTGTTTTGTTTGCAGAAGTCCGTCCGCTTGACAAAGCGGGGATGCTCATGCTATAAAAATAATATCATATGACTGACGGATAATGTGGAGCCTACCACATGGAGTATGATAGTAAAAAGCCGACCGTCTGGGCGAGAGAAGCCCGGACTGTCGGCTTTTCTTCATGCAAAAAGGAGGTATGGTTCCCTATGACACAGGGGAGGGTCCACTCCCTGGAATCCATGGGGCTGGTGGACGGCCCCGGCATCCGCACGGTGGTCTTTCTGCAGGGCTGCGCCCTGCGCTGCCGCTACTGCCACAACCCGGACACCTGGGCGGCGGAAGGAGCGGCAGAGACCGTCACACCCCGGCAGCTGGTGGAGCGGCTGGTCCGCTTCAAGCCCTACTACGGCAGCACCGGCGGGGTCACCTTCTCCGGCGGGGAGCCCCTGCTCCAGCCGGAGTTTCTGGCCCAGTGCCTGGCGCTGTGCCACGAGGCGGGCATCCACACCTGCCTGGACACGGCGGGGAGCGGCCTGGGGGAATACGGGGCCATCCTGGCCCACACCGACCTGATCCTGCTGGACGTGAAGCACTATGACCCGGAGGGCTGGCGGCAGGTCACCGGCAGTTCCATGGCGGCCTTTGACCGCTTCCTGGAGCAGGCCCAGCAGGCTGCCGTCCCCCTCTGGGTCCGCCATGTGGTGGTGCCCGGCCTCACCGACGGGGAGCCCCACCTTGCCGGGCTGGAGGCCTATCTGAAGGGGCTGAAGCACATCCAGCGGGTGGAGCTGCTGCCCTACCACACCCTGGGCGTCCACAAATACGCGTCCCTGGGTCTGCCCTATCCTTTGGAGGGGGTGCCCCCCATGGACGGGGCGGCCCTGGAGCAATGGAACAAACGCCTGAACCGCACCTGCGTTCAGGCCTGAGAAAAGGAGTCGTCATATGAGCATTGATGTAAATTGCACCGCCTGGCAGGGGTTTCGCACCGGCGAGTGGCGGCATTTGGTGAACGTCCGTAATTTTATTCAGAAGAATTACACTCCGTATTTGGGAAATGGGGATTTTCTGGCCCCTGTTTCCACAAAAACGGCGGCAGTGTGGAAAAAAGCCGAGGCCCTCATCATCGAGGAGGTGAAGAAGGGGATCATTGATGTGGAGACAAACGCCGTCTCCGGCATCGACAACTTCGCCCCCGGCTACATTGATCAGGAGAACGAGGTCATCGTGGGCCTCCAGACCGACGCCCCCCTCAAGCGCATCGTCAACCCCTTCGGCGGCATCCGCAACGCCACCTCCGCCCTGGAGCAGTACGGCTACCAGCTCAACCCGGAGATCGAGCGCCACTTCCGCCTCTACCGCAAGACCCACAACGAAGGCGTGTTTGACGCCTACCCCAAGCGCACCCGCCTGGCCCGAACGGCGGGCCTGCTCACCGGCCTGCCCGACGCCTACGGCCGGGGCCGCATCGTGGGCGACTACCGCCGGGTGCCCCTGTACGGCACCGACTTCCTCATCGAGGAGAAGCAGGCCGACCTGGACCGCATCGACGGCCCCATGACCGACGAGCGCATCCGCCTGCGGGAGGAGGTCCAGATGCAGATCCGTGCCCTGGAGCAAATGGCCTCCATGGCCGCCAAGTACGGCTGCGACATCACCCGCCCGGCGGAGAACGCCCACGAGGCGGTGCAGAACCTGTATCTGGCCTATCTGGCGGGCATCAAGGAGAACAACGGCGCCGCCACCTCTCTGGGCCGGGTGTCCACCTTCCTGGACATCTACATCCAGCGGGACCTGGACAACGGCGTGCTGGACGAGCAGGGGGCCCAGGAGCTTATCGACCAGTTCGTCATCAAGCTGCGGCTGGTGCGCCACCTGCGTACCCCGGAGTACAACGAGCTCTTCGGCGGCGACCCCACCTGGGTCACCGAGTCCATCGGCGGCATGGGGGTGGACGGCCGCACCCTGGTGACCAAGAACTCCTTCCGGATGCTCCATACCCTCACCAACCTGGGCACCGCCCCCGAGCCCAACCTGACGGTGCTGTGGAGCCCCCATCTGCCCCAGGGCTTCAAGGACTACTGCGCCAAAATGAGCATCGACACCGACTCCATCCAGTATGAGAGCGACGAGCTTATGCGGCCCATGTACGGCGACGACTACTGCATCGCCTGCTGTGTCTCCGCCATGGCGGTGGGCAAGCAGATGCAGTTCTTCGGGGCCCGGGCCAACCTGGCCAAGAGCCTGCTGTACGCCATCAACGGCGGCGTGGACGAGAAGAAGGGCATCAAAGTGGTGCCCGATATCCAGCTGGACACCGACGAGGTGCTGGACTATCCCAAGGTGCTGGGCAACTATAAAAAGGTGCTGTCTTATGTGGCGGAGCTCTATGTGGATACCATCAACATCATCCACTATATGCACGACAAGTACGCCTACGAAAGCAGCCAGATGGCCCTCCACGACACCCTGGTGGAGCGGCTGGCCGCCTTCGGCGTGGCGGGGCTGTCCATTGCCGCCGACTCCCTGTCCGCCATCAAGTTCGCCAAGGTGCGCCCCATCCGCAATGAGAACGGCATCGCCGTGGACTTTGCGGTGGAGGGGGACTTTCCCAAGTACGGCAACGACGACGACCGGGTGGACGACATCGCCGTGGAGCTGGTGTCCTATTTCTCCGCCGAACTGAAAAAGCACCCCCTGTACCGGAACGCCATCCATACCCTGTCCGCGCTCACCATCACCTCCAACGTGATGTACGGCAAAAAGACGGGTGCCACCCCCGACGGCCGGAAGGCGGGGGAGCCCTTTGCCCCCGGCGCCAACCCTATGCACGGCCGGGACAAGAGCGGCGCTCTGGCCTCCCTCAACTCGGTGGCCAAGATCCCCTACCGGGCGGTGTGCCAGGACGGCGTGTCCAACACCTTCTCCATCGTGCCCTCCGCCCTGGGCAAGAGCCAGGGGGAGCGGGTGGACAACCTGGTGCATATTCTGGACGGCTATTTCCTCCAGGGAGCCCACCACCTGAACGTCAACGTCATGAACCGGCAGCTGCTGGTGGACGCCATGGAGCATCCCGAACAGTACCCCACCCTTACCATCCGGGTGTCGGGCTACGCGGTGAACTTCTCCCGACTGAGCCGGGAGCAGCAGCTGGAGGTCATCAAGCGCACCTTCCACGAGCAGATGTAACAGGATATAAAAAAACCGCCCTGCCGAAGCAGGGCGGTTTTTGTTGCTTAGAAGTACTTCTTGATGCCTTCGGTAGCCAGAGACTCGTCGGCGCTGATGGTGACGGTGAACTTGATGTTGTTCTTCTCGGAGAAGCTGTTCAGCCAGTCCAGGAACTCCTCCACCGCGTGATCGGTGGCGTCGGCGGACACGATCTTGGTCAGGCTGTCGATGAACACATGGGTAATATCGTAGTTGCCGGCATAGAGGCCGCTGATGAAGCCCTTCATAAAATCGAAGTTGCAGACATCAAAGTGGCTGGCCTCAACCAGGCGAATCTTATAGTGAATGTCATAGGTCAGCTTGGGGCCGCGCTCAATGCAAACGACGTTGCCATTCTCGCTGTGAACAGCGGAGTTAATGAGCTCGATCATCTGCTTGGTCTTACCGGTGCCCTTGACCCCCATGATCACTCTCACCATAGTTATCACTCCTTCTTAGTCCGCCGGGACCACCCCGGCCTGGTGCATTTATGTTACCATTTTTACCGTGGGATTGCAACTGATTTGCTCAAGTTCACAAAAAATTCCCACAGGCCACCCCTGGGTGACCGTCAGGTTTACTGTTAGCCCAGCCGGGCCTCCAGCTCCGCCTTTTTATCTTCGTAACCAGGCTTACCCAGCAGGGCGTACATATTGTTTTTATACGCCTCCACGCCGGGCTGGTTGAAGGGGTTGATGTCCATCAGGTAGCCGGTAAGGCCGCAGACGTACTCAAAGAAGTAGATCAGCGCGCCCACGCTCTTGGCGCAGCGGCCGGGAGCGGTGACCATCAGGTTGGGCACGCCGCCGTCCACATGGGCCAGCAGGGTGCCCCGCATGGCCTGCTCAGCCACGAAGGACAGGTCCTTGCCCGCCAGGAAGTTGAGTCCGTCCACGTTGTCGGGATCGTGGGGGATGGTGATGGCGGGGCCGTTACTATTCTCAAAACGCACCACGGTCTCCAGCATGAGGCGCTCGCCCTGCTGGATGTACTGGCCCATGGAGTGCAGGTCGGCGGTGAACTCCACGCTGGCGGGGAACAGGCCCTTGCCGTCCTTGCCCTCGCTCTCGCCGAAGAGCTGCTTCCACCACTCGCCGAAGAACCGGAAGGAGGGCTCGTAGCCCACCAGGATCTCCACCTTTTTGCCGGCAGTATACAGGGCGTGGCGGGCGGCAGCGTGCTGCCAGGCGGGGTTGGCCTCGCCGGGCACAGCCAGGGTCTCCATCTCCTCCCGGGCGCCCTCCATCAGGGCAGCAATGTCCACACCGGCGCAGGCGATGGGCAGCAGGCCCACGGCGGTGAGCACGCTGTAGCGGCCGCCGATGGCGTCGGGCACCACGAACTCCTCGTAGCCCTCGGCGTCGGCCAGGCCCTTCAGAGCGCCCTTGTGGGCGTCGGTGGTGGCATAAATGCGCTTGCGGGCCTCCTCCTTGCCGTACTTCTCCTCCAGCAGATTCTTGAAGATACGGAAGGCCACGGCGGGCTCGGTGGTGGTGCCGGACTTGGAGATCACGTTGATGGACCAGTCCTTATCCTTGATGAGGTCCATCACCTCCAGCATGGCGTCGGTGGACAGGCCGTTGCCGGCGAAGTAGATGGCGGGGCCGTCCTTGTGGGTCAGGTTGAAATTGGGAGAGTTGACCAGTTCCACCACGGCCCGGGCGCCCAGATAGGAGCCGCCGATGCCGATGACCACCAGGGCCTGGGAGGTAGCGCGGATGCGCTCCGCCGCCGCCTGGATGCGGGCAAACTCTTCTTTATCATAGTCCCGGGGCAGGTGGACCCAGCCGGTAAAGCCGCCGCCGGCGCCGCT
Source organism: Flavonifractor sp. An91 (assembly GCF_002159225.1). Lineage (NCBI taxonomy): Bacteria > Bacillati > Bacillota > Clostridia > Eubacteriales > Oscillospiraceae > Flavonifractor > Flavonifractor sp. An91. The sequence continues at coordinate 41,459 of NZ_NFHA01000021.1, forward strand.
GCCGGTCTCCAGCTTCTGCCGGGCGCTCTCCAGCGCCTCCAGACGGCTGGTGAGCCAAGTGTCGGGCAGGAAAGAACGGGCGTTGGAGGTGTCGATTTGAATCATGGTGACGTCACTCCTTTTATGTTTCACAAAGCCAGAATCGGCTGATGCCTTTATCATACACCCGGGGACCGGCTTTGACCAGAGGAAAAAGCCAATTCCCGGAAAAACCTTTAGGCCTTACGGACCCAGATGGTGTTGTCGTTCATGGTGGTGGCCTCGCCCCAGTCGGACAGGCGGTCGTGGGTCAGGCAGTTGACGGTGTTCTCGCCGGGATAGACGCCCTCGGCCACCACCGTCATGGGAGCCACCGCCCGGTCCAGAGCCAGGGTGCAGGTCATCTCGCCCAGCTTGTTATAGCACACCACCTGCTCCCCCTGGACCAGGCCCAGACGGGCGGCGTCCTCGCTGTTCATACGCACCGTCATTTCCCCCCGCAGGTCCCGCAGGGTGGAGGACTCATTGAAGGAGGAGTTGAGGGTGTGGACCGCCGGGGCGCAGATCAGGTGGAAGGGGTCGGAGCCGCCGTGGGGCGGGAACCAGCCGATGATAGGATCGTCCAGATGGACCTTGCCATCCTCGGTCTGAATGGGCAGGGGGAAGGGGGATTCCAGCACCACCGGCTCCCCGGCAAGTACCTTGTCCTTCTCCTCCTGGGAGAGGGCCCAGCTGTCCTCCACCATCTGGCGGCACAGCTCCTCCGCGGTGCGGCCCTGGAAGGGATCGTCCAGACCCATGGCGGCGGAGAGCAGGGTAAACACCTCAAGGTTGCTCTTGACCTCACCGGGGGCGGGAACCACCGCCGGGGCGTACTGGATCTGCCGGTACCCGTAGGGGGTGTACAGGTCGGTCTGTTCCACCATGTAGGGGGCGGGCAGGATGATGTCGGCGTATTTGGCGGTGTCGGTCATGTACCGCTCATGGACCACGGTAAACAGGTCCTCCCGGGCCAGGCCCCGGCGGACGGCGTTCTGGTCGGAGGTCACTGTGGCCGGGTTGGCGTGGTAGACGTACAGGCTGTGGATGGGGGTGGAGAGTCCCTTGCCCTCCAGGGCCCGGCCCAGCTGGTTGATGTTGATCATCTGGGTGTTCGGCCCGGCCAGGTCGGGACGCTTGACGGTGGACTTATCCACCAGATCGGGGGAGGAGCACACGCCATAGGTGCCGCCGCCCTTCTTGGCCCAGGCGCCCACAGCGGCGGGCAGAGCGGTGATGGCCCGGGTGGCCTCGCCGCCGTTGCCCGAGCGGGAGAAGCCGCTGCCCAGCACGATGCAGGGGGCCTTGGCTCTGCCGTAGGCCCGGGCCAGATCCCGGATCACATCGGGGGCCTGACCGATGAGACACTGGGTCTCCTCCGGGTCCCACACATCCAGAGTAGCCCGAAACTCCTCCCAACCAGCGGCGTGCTCAGCCAGCCATGCCTCGTCGGTGAGGCCCTCCTGGTCCAGCACCTGGAGCATGGACAGGGCCAGGGCGCCGTCGCTGCCCGGCTGGATCAGGATGGTCTGGTCGGCCAGCTCGGCGGAAGCGTTTTCGTATACATCAATAAGGATGATTTTGGCCCCGTTGGCCTTGGCCTTCCGCAGGATGGGGGCCAGGTGGGCCCGGGTAGCGGGGATATTGGTGGACCACAGCAGGATCAGGTCACTGTGCTCCACATCCCAGGGGGCCAGGTCGCAGGAGCCCCCCATCACCTTCTGCCAGCCGGTGGACTTGGCGGTGCTGCACAGGGTGCGCTTGAGGCGGCTGGCGCCCAGGGCGTGGAAGAAGCCCTCTCCGCAGTTGCGGTGGACCACGCCCATGGTGCCGGCGTAGGAGTAGGGCAGAATGGTCTCCGCTCCGTACTGGGCGATCAGGTCCTTCCAGCGGGATGTGATTTCTCCGATGGCCTGGTCCCAGGAGATGGGCTCAAACTCCCCGGCCCCCTTGGCGCCGGTGCGGCGGAGGGGAGTGAGGATACGCTCAGGGCTGTTGATGGCCTCCGGCAGATTGCGCATTTTGGCGCACACCCAGCCGTCGGTGAAGGGGTTGGCCGGATCACCGGTGATGGAGGTGACGGTATTGCCCTCGGTCTCTACCAGCAGAGAGCAGCCCTCAGGGCAATCATAGGGACAGGCAGAACGACAAGTGGACATGATGATAACCTCCTTTTGAAAAAGGCCGCCCGTGGGCGGCCTTTTGCGAGCAAAACAGGAATCATTTGCGTAGGGGCCGACGCCCACATCGGCCCGGTACCTTAGTTTTTGAGGCTCTGCATGGGAGCGGGGATACGGCCGCCCCGGGCCACAAAGGCCTCAGCGCTCTCGGAGTGGACGGGCATAACGGGGGCGGAGCCCAGCAGGCCGCCAAACTCCACGGTGTCGCCCACCACCTTGCCGGGGGCGGGGATAATGCGGACGGCGGTGGTCTTGGAGTTGACCATGCCGATGGCGGCCTCGTCGGCGATGATGGCGGAGATGGTGGCGGCGGAGGTGTCGCCGGGGACCGCGATCATGTCCAGACCCACGGAGCACACGCAGGTCATGGCCTCCAGCTTGTCCAGGTGGAGGGTGCCGGCACGGGCGGCGGCGATCATGCCCTCGTCCTCACTGACGGGGATAAAGGCGCCGGACAGGCCGCCCACATGGGAGGAGGCCATGACGCCGCCCTTCTTCACCGCGTCGTTCAGGAGGGCCAGGGCGGCGGTGGTGCCGTGGGTGCCGCAGGTCTCCAGGCCCATCTCCTCCAGGATGCGGGCCACCGAGTCGCCGATGGCGGGGGTGGGGGCCAGGGACAGGTCCACAATGCCGAAGGGCACCCCCAGACGGCGGCTGGCCTCCTGGGCCACCAGCTGACCCATACGGGTCACCCGGAAGGCGGTCTTTTTGATGGTCTCGGCCACCACGTCAAAGGGCTGGCCCTTCACGTCCTTCAGGGCGTGGTGCACCACGCCGGGGCCGGACACGCCCACGTTGATGATGCAGTCGGGCTCGCCCACACCGTGGAAGGCGCCGGCCATGAAGGGGTTGTCCTCCACGGCGTTGCAGAACACCACCAGCTTGGCGCAGCCGAAGCCCCCCTTGTCGGCGGTGAGCTCGGCGCACTCCTTGATGGTGCGGCCCATGACGCCCACGGCGTTCATGTTAATGCCTGCCTTGGTGGAGCCCACATTGACGCTGGCGCACACCAGGTCGGTGCGGGCCAGGGCCTCAGGGATGGCGGCGATGAGCTTCCGGTCGGCCTTGGTGGCACCCTTCTGCACCAGGGCGGAGAAGCCGCCGATGAAGTTGACGCCCACCGCTTTGGCGGCGCTGTCCAGGGCCACGGCAAAGGGCACGTAGCTGTTGGTCTCGGAGGCGCCGGCCACCAGGGCCATGGGAGTCACCGAAATGCGCTTGTTGACGATGGGAATACCGAACTCCCGCTCAATGGCCTCGCCGGTGGCCACCAGATGCTCGGCCTGGCGGGTGATCTTGTCGTAGATCTTGCGGCAGGCGGCGTTGGGGTCGGAGTCGGCGCAGTCCAGCAGAGAGATGCCCATGGTAATGGTACGCACATCCAGATGCTGCTGGTCAATCATGTGGATGGTGTCAAAAATTTCGTTGGTATTGATCATGTCGGCTCACCCTCAAATGCGATGCATGGCGTTGAAGATGTCCTCCCGCTGGGCGCGGATGGACAGGTCACGGTCCTTGCCCTCCTGCTCCATCAGGGCGGCCAGATCGGCAAAGGGCATATCGCAGTTGCCGGCGTCCACCAGCATGACCATGGTGAAGTAGTCCTGGAGGATGGTCTGGCTGATATCCAGAATATTGACGTTGTGCTGGGCCAGCAGGGCGCAAACGGCGGACATGATGCCCACACGGTCCTTGCCCAGAACGGTGACAATGGCTCTCATACTTGATAACTCCTTTATTTCTTCTGTCTCTATGAAAACGGCGCCGGTCATTCCCGGCCCATCTCATCCAAAGTCATGCCGAAGGCGGGGAGGAAATGCTCCAGAAAGTAGTCCACCTCGGGCAGGTTATAGCCTTTCAGCGCATCCAGCGTCTGACGGGCGGCCTGCTGGAACTCGCTGTTGCCCGCCTTCAGCTCCTCCAGGCACTTGATGTGGGCGGACAGCTTGTCCGCGGCCTTCACCAGGGCCTTGGTATCCGGGTCATAGTCCTCCCGCAGCAGGGGGGAGAAGGCGGGGCGCAGCTGCTCCGGCAGCATGGCCAGCAGCTTGCCGGCGGAAAACTCCTCCACCTTTTTGTAGGCATCCCGGATCTCCGGGTCGTAGTACTTGATGGGGGTGGGCAGGTCGCCGGTGAGGATCTCAGGGGCGTCGTGGTACAGGGCGGCCATGGCGGCCAGCCCGGGATCGGCCTCTCTCCCGAACACATCCCGCCGGATCACCGCCAGGGCGTGGGCGAGCACCGCCACCATGTGGGAGTGCTCCTGAATATTCTCCTGGAAGGTATTGCGCATGAGCCCCCAGCGGTTGATATACCGCATCCGGGACAAATAGGCAAAAAAAGGATGTTGATCCACAAAAAATGCCTCCCATCCGTCGAAACAAGTTATTTTACCATAAAAGTAGGGCGGTGTAAACGGCAGGCGGTTAAACTTCCTGTCCCAAAACAGGAACAAGGGCCGGAAAAAATGAACAGGAAAAATGATGCAAAATTTCCCGTTACAGGGCGAGTTGTGCTATACTGGTATCACATAGAGCCGCACTGCCGACTTGGTGCGGATGCAGGAGAAGGAGGAACACACATGGCTAGCAGGAAACGACGGTTTGTGAGCATTTTGGCAGCCCTGGCGCTGTTGCTGGGCTTGCTGCCCGCTGCCTCTGCCTCAGCGGAGGACGGCGGCTCCTACAGTTCTTCGATTCAGTGGAGTTTCAGCGGGGATACGCTGAAGCTCACCGGTACCGGGCCCATGCTGTACGGTACCACCACACCGTGGGACAAGTATAAGTCGGACATCCGCCGGGTGGAGGTGGGCTATGGCATCACCACCCTGTGCAACAATGCCTTTGCCGGCTGTACCAGACTGACGGATGTGGACCTGCCCGGCTCTCTCCAGAACATCGGCGACAACGCCTTTGCCGACTGTACAGCCCTGACCTCCATCGAATTTCCCAAATCCCTGGAGTTGATCGGCAACGGGGCCTTCCGCAGCAGCGGCCTGACCTCGGTGGAGTTCCCCGGCTCGGTGGACTTCCTCTATAGCGAGGCCTTTGCCTACTGCGACGGACTGACGGAGGTGGAGCTGCCCGACACCATCCATACCATCAATGGCCAGGTGTTTTACGGCTGCGCCAACCTGACCACCGTTGATCTGCCCGCCATCTCGGTGATGGGAGAGTATGTCTTTGGGGAATGCCCCAAGCTGAAAACCGTGTACTGGCCGGAGTATATGAGCGCCAGCTACAACTATTTTAACGGCTGCAACCCTCTGACGGTCTATTATGAGGGCAGCCGTGAGGAGTGGGAAGGCATCGCCCAATGGAAGGGACAGCTGGTGCCCGCGGGGTCCACCATCTACTACGGCAGCGGAGGCTCGGGCACCGAGACCCCCACTCCGGCGCCCACGGTGACGCCCAAGCCCACGGCGACGCCTGCTCCGACACCGGCTCCGACGCCTACCCCCACGCCCACACCGGCGCAGACGGGCCAGGCCATGGAGGACGGGAAGTATCCCATCCGTTTCCGCTCTGAGGTGGTGTATGGGTCTCTGACCTATGAGTTCTATTACAGCGAGGACTTTTTCAGCCATCCGGCCACAGAGTACGACCATGACCTGGCCAAGATGACCCTGGGAATGGTGATGGCGGGCTTCTCCACCTCCTCCAGCGACAGGGAATATAATACCGACGGGGACGTGGGCCGGGAGGACCATATCCGCCGGGCCTACGAGACGCTGGGCTTTGACGGGGCGGCCTTTTACAACTACGACGTGGCCCTGGACTGCACCGACAACAAGGTTGCCTTCTCCTTTGCCCGCAAGACACTGGAGGAAAACGGGCGGACCTATACCATCATCCCGGTGATCGTCCGTGGCGGCGGCTACGGCGCCGAGTGGGCCAGCAACTTCTATGTCAACGACGACTCGGCCCACGCCGGTTTCCGCCGTGCGGCCGAGGGGGTGTACGATGCCCTGGAGGAGTATGTGGAGGAAGCAGAGGCCGGCGGCGCCCAGCTGGGTACCATCAAGCTGTGGATCGGCGGCTTCAGCCGGGGCGCGGCGGTGGCCAACCTGCTGGCGGCCAAGGTGTGCAATGACTTCTCCCGGGTGGATGAGAGCAATGTGTACGCCTACACCTTCGCCACCCCCCACGCGGTGACCGGCATGGAGGAGGGCGGCGTCAGCTGGGACTATAACAACAACTATACCGCCGCGCTCATCCCAAAGCAGGAGTATGAGGAGAGCTGCATCCACAATATCATTTACAGCGGCGACGTGGTGCCCCGGGTGCCCCTGAACGACTGGGGCTACCAGCGAAACGGCAATGATCTGTTCCTGCCTGTAACCCGGGTCTCGTCGGAGGTTGGGGGTCTGGGCGCCGCCTATATGGAAATCACCAGGCAGAATATCAACTTTAAGGAGCTGGCCGGTTCGGGCAAGATTCTGGAACTGGAGAATGCCCTGGCCTCCATCGCCAAGGACGCCGCTTACTACGAAAAGCACTATCAGGATGCCGTCATGGACATCTTCCAGTATCTCTACATGGTGCCCAACCGCTCGGTGGTCAGCGAGTCAAAGGATAATCTGGACCAGATCGCCCAGCAGATTGCCTCCCTGGATCACATCTCCATCAGCGCGGAGGAGGTGTCCTCCAAATGGGAGGGGGCTCAGTTGATTTCTGATCTGGTGCGCTCCGCCGCAGGGGTGGAGATTCCGGTGCCGCTAATTATCATTGGTCAGATTCACGGGCTGGCCCCCGATGTACTGGGGGTGCTGTTCCAGTGCGCTGTGGGGGTATTCCCGGACAACCTGTTGTCGGATAATTTTTCCGAAGTGGCCATGGGCCATCATCCGGAGGTCTATCTGGCATTGATGGAGTACTACGACTACCAGGACGAAAACGACTATTCCATGCGGCCGGTCACCAACACCGAGACCAACAACTGGCTGGATTCGCTGATGCCCGACGTGGCCAGAGGCAGCTACTACAACAGCGCCGTCACCTGGGCGGTGAGCAACGGCGTCACCACCGGCACCACGGCCACCACCTTCTCTCCCGACCGGGCCTGTACCCGGGCCGAGGTAGTCACCTTCCTGTGGCGGGCCTACGGCTCTCCCATGGTGGAGGACGACGGTGTGCCCTTCCGGGATGTAAGCTCTGACGCCTTCTACTATGATGCGGTGCGCTGGGCGGTGGAGAGCGGCATTACCAGCGGGTCCTCGGCCACCACCTTCTCCCCCAATGCCGTGTGCACCCGGGCCCAGGTGGTTACCTTCCTGTGGCGGGCCCACGCCGACCAGCCCAAGCTCTCCGGCAGTACCGTGTTCCGGGATGTGAAGAGCAGCGACTACTACTGGTATCCGGTGCGGTGGGCCGCGTCCAACAATGTCACCACCGGTACCTCCTCCACCACCTTCTCCCCCAACCTGCCCTGTACCCGGGCCCAGGTGGTCACCTTCCTCTACCGGGACCAGAGGCTGTAATAAACTTTGAATGGCAAACAGAGGCCGGCTGCAAAGCAGCCGGCCTCTGTTGTGTAATTTGCAAGGGTGTTACCGGGGGTTCTTGATGGCGGCCTGAGCAGCGGCCAGACGGGCGATGGGCACACGGAAGGGGGAGCAGGACACATAGTCCAGGCCCACCTTGTGGCAGAACTCCACAGAGGTGGGGTCGCCGCCGTGCTCGCCGCAGATGCCCATATGGATGTCGGGACGGGTCTGATGGCCCAGCTGGACGGCCATGGCCACCAGCTTGCCCACGCCGTTCTGATCCAGGTGGGCGAAGGGATCGGACTCGTAGATCTTCTTGTCGTAGTAGTAACTCAGGAACTTGCCGGCGTCGTCCCGGGAGAAGCCGAAGGTCATCTGAGTCAGGTCGTTGGTACCGAAGGAGAAGAACTGAGCCTCCTTGGCGATCTCGTCGGCGGTGAGGGCGGCACGGGGGATCTCGATCATGGTGCCAACCTCATACTTCATGTCGATACCGGCGGCGGCGATGATGGCGTCGGCGGTCTTGACCACCACGTCCTTGACGTACTTGAGCTCCTTGACCTCGCCCACCAGGGGGATCATGATCTCAGGCACCATGGTCCAGTCGGGATGCTTCTTCTGGACATTGATGGCGGCATTGATGACGGCGGTGGTCTGCATGGCGGCGATCTCGGGATAGGAGACGGCCAGACGGCAGCCGCGGTGACCCATCATGGGGTTGAACTCATGCAGGGAGTCGATGACGTTGTGGAGCTTCTCCAGAGGGATGTTCATCTCCTTGGAAATCTCCACGATGTCCTCCTCCTTGGTGGGGAGGAACTCATGCAGCGGGGGATCCAGGAAGCGGATGACCACGGGATGACCCTGCATGGCCTCATAGATGCCCTCGAAGTCGCCCTGCTGATAGGGCATGATCTTGGCCAGAGCCTTCTCCCGGTCGGCCACGTTGTCGGAGACGATCATCTCACGGATGGCCTTGATGCGCTCGCCCTCGAAGAACATATGCTCGGTGCGGCACAGGCCGATGCCCTGAGCGCCGAAGGCGTAGCCCTGAGCGGCGTCGCGGGGGTTGTCGGCGTTGGTGTACACCTTGAGCTGACGGTACTTGTCGGCCCAGCCCATCAGGCGGCCAAAGTAGCCGGAGCCGGGATCGGCGGGCACGGTGGGGATGGCCTCGCCGTAGATATTGCCGGTGGAGCCGTCCAGGCTGATCCAGTCGCCCTCATGGTAGTCCTTGCCGGCCAGGGAGAACTTCTTGTCCTCGTAGTCCACCACGATGTCGCCGCAGCCGGACACGCAGCAGGTGCCCATACCGCGGGCCACCACGGCGGCGTGGGAGGTCATGCCGCCGCGGACGGTGAGGATACCCTGGGAGACCTGCATACCCTCGATGTCCTCGGGGGAGGTCTCAAGACGGACCAGGATGACCTTCTCGCCGCGGGCGTGCCACTCTTTGGAATCCTCGGCGGTAAAGACCACACGGCCGCAGGCGGCGCCGGGAGAGGCGGCCAGGCCCTTGCCCACTGCCTGGGCCTTCTTCAGGGCCTCGGGGTCAAAGGTGGGGTGCAGCAGGGCGTCCAGCTGCTTGGGATCGACGCGGCACACGGCCTCCTTCTCGTCGATCATGCCCTCATCCACCAGATCCACAGCCACCTTCAGGGCGGCGGCGGCGGTGCGCTTGCCGTTGCGGGTCTGGAGCATATAGAGCTTGCCGTTCTCAATGGTAAACTCCATATCCTGCATATCCTTGTAGTGCTGCTCCAGGCGGTTGGCGATGTCGGCGAACTGCTCGTAGACCGCGGGCATCTCCTCGTGGAGCTTGGAGATGGGAGAGGGGGTACGTACGCCGGCCACCACGTCCTCGCCCTGGGCGTTGATGAGGTATTCGCCGAAGAGGGCCTTCTCACCGGTGGCGGGGTTGCGGGTGAAGGCCACGCCGGTACCGGAGTTGTCGCCGGAGTTGCCGAACACCATGGACTGCACGTTGACGGCAGTGCCCCAGTCGTAGGGGATCTCGTTCATGCGGCGGTACACATTGGCGCGGGGGTTGTCCCAGGAGCGGAACACGGCCTTGACGGCTTCCATCAGCTGGACCTTGGGGTCCTGGGGGAAGTCCTCGCCCTTTTCCTTCTTATAGAACTCCTTGAAGAGAACCACCAGGTGCTTCATGTCGTCGGTGTCCAGCTCCACGTCCTGCTTGACGCCCTTCTTGGCCTTGACCTCGTCGATGATCTCTTCAAAGCGCTTCTTGGACAGCTCCATGACCACGTCGGAGAACATCTGAATGAACCGGCGGTAGGAGTCATAGGCGAAACGGGGGTTATTGGTGAACTTGGCCAGGCCTTCCACCACCACGTCGTTGAGGCCCAGGTTGAGGATGGTGTCCATCATACCGGGCATGGAGGCCCGGGCGCCGGAGCGGACGGAGACCAGCAGGGGGTTCTCGGGATCGGCAAACTTCTTGCCGCAGATCTCCTCCATCTTGCCCAGGTACTCGTAGATCTGGGCCTGAATGTCCTCGTTGATCTGACGACCGTCATTATAGTACTGGGTGCAGGCCTCGGTGGTCACGGTAAAGCCCTGAGGCACCGGCATACCCAGATTGGTCATTTCGGCCAGATTGGCGCCCTTGCCTCCCAGCAGCTCACGCATAGAGCCGTTGCCTTCGGAGAACAAGTAGACGTACTTGTGAGAATTGCCCATTTTCACATTCCTCCTAAGTTTGCCCCGCCTGGGGCGGGACGGTTCACTGGGTCATATTATACCATTTTGACAAACAAATGCAAGGGCCGGGTGGTGTTATGTGCCAATTTTCACCAAACCGTACAGTATGAAAATAATTTTCATATTTTGGGGGCTCCGGCATGATCTGTCATGAAATTGTAACCCGATTGGGCTTGACAAAAAGAGGTTACAGTTGTACCCTAAAGCTGAAAGGTACAACTGTAACCGGAAGGAGGAGACGCCATGGGCGCCGCAGAAGAGAAAATCACCGAGGCGGAGCTGGAGGTGATGGAGGTGCTGTGGGACGCCGGGGAGCCGGTGACACTGAGCCAGATCAGGGAGGCCCTGGCAGACAGGAACGGGGAGACGGTCAAGACCCTGCTGCGGCGGCTGTGCGCCAAGGGTGCGGCGGCCCAGGAGAAGCGGCAGGTCTACTATTACCGGCCTCTGGTGAGCCGGGAGGAGCTGGGCTGCTACCGCACCCGCAAGCTCATTGACAAGCTGTACGCCGGGTCGGCCCGGCAGATGGTGGCCGCCCTGGTGGAGCACGATCAGCTGTCCGGGGATGACATCGCGGAGTTAAAAGCCCTGCTGGACAGCCTGGACGGAGAAGGAGGGAGCTGACGTGACACCCTTTCTGTATACCCTGCTGAAGCTGAGCCTGCTGGGGTCGCTGCTCACCGGCCTGCTGCTGTTGGTTCGGCCCCTCATCAAAAGCAAGGCGGCGGTTTACTATCTGTGGCTGCTGGTGCTGGTGCGCCTGGTTTTGCCGGTGGGGGTGACCCTTCCGCTGCCTGCCCTGCCGGAGCAGGGAACCTACCAGGCCCACACCCAGACGGAGGTTTCCCTCAGCGGTCAGACCGACCCGGTCCAGATCCAGGGCCAGGCAGGGGAACCCACAGGCCCAGCCGCGCCTGAAGATCCCGGCGCACCGGAGCAGCCTGCCGCTCCGGCGGCAGACTGGAAGGGCGTGCTCACCGCCCCTGAACTATGGTTCGGCCTATGGGCCGCAGGGGCAGGCCTGTGGCTGGGGCGGTATGTGTGGGGCTACCGGCGCTTTGCCGCCCTGGTGCGCGTCTCCGCCCGGCCTGCCGGGCAAGGAGCCCGGAATGTGCTGGCCGCCCTGGACCCGGGCGGGCGCACTGTGGTGCTGGAGTGTATCCATGTCCACACTCCCATGCTGCTGGGGGCGATCCATCCCGCCATTGTGCTGCCTGTGGGGGTGGAAAACGACCGGCTGGCGGATATCCTGTCCCACGAGCTGACCCATGCCCGGCGGCACGATCTGCTCTATAAATGGCTGGCGGCGGCGGTGACCAGCCTCCACTGGTTCAATCCCCTGATGGTGGTGGTGCGGCGGGAAATCTCCCGCTCCTGCGAGCTCTCCTGTGACGAGGCGGTGACCAGAACCATGGACGGCCCCGCCCGGAAGCACTACGGGGAGACTCTGCTGGTGCTGGCCGCCCGGCCCCCCAGAGGCATGGGGGTGCTGGCCACCACCCTGTGCGAGGAAAAGGCCCGGCTGAAAGAAAGGCTGGTGTCCATCATGAAAGGAAAGCGGCAGGGACCGGCCGCCCTGGCGGCCACCCTGGCTCTGGCCATTGTTTTGACCGGCTGCGCCGCCATCAGCGGGGCGGCCCCCAGCCCCAGCTCCAGCCCGGAGCCTACCCCCGACCTGAGCGCACTGCTGGAGAACCCGGTGTTGTACGACCTGGACTACGACCTCCAGCTGGCCATTCCCAGCGACCTGGACGGCAAGCTGCTGGTGGAGCTGCCCGAGGAGGGAGAGGACTTCCTGGTATCCATAAATGCCAAACGAGACTACGAGCTGCCGGAGACCGGCTATGACATGGGATGGATCTGCGACCTGGTCCGGTGGGACCAGGTCCAGTATGAGCAATATCTCAGCTCCGATGGCAGCGGGGTAGAGCCCATTGCCCGCAAAGATGGGTACTATTATCTGTGGGTCAGACCCACCGATGTGCAGTTTATTTCTCCAGACGGTGAGTATGAGCAACAGGATGAGGAATATGCCCTCTGGGATGAACTCAACCGCCGCATCCCGGAAGAGGTAGCGGGGGACTTCCGTGCCCGCAACGGCCTGGAAGCTTACGACGACAGTATGTACTTCCACGACGGCTATGTGTGGGAGAGTGACCACCGCTACGTCTACTTCCGCACGGAAAACTGGGGCGAGTCCATTACCCTGCTCCTCTCCCAGCCCATCAAACAGGGGGAGGGCGGCATCTGGTGCGTGGAGGGCTGGGTGGACAACAACTACGGTACCCGCTATCTGGTGCTCCCCCGGGATACCGGCACCACGGCGGCGGACTACTATACCCAGCTCCAGCAGCAGGCGGACGGAGGCCGTGAAGCCGGTCTGCTGGATCCCCTCTCCGCCGCCAAGGAATGGCTGAGCGAGCAGGGCTACAACGTGGGCGCCGGCTATGTGGAGCTGGTGGAGGGGGACCCGGCCTGGAATATCTACAGCCGGGAGATGGAGCCCATCCTGGCCGGCAGCAGCCCCGCCCGGACCCTGACCTATGAAAACGGACAGGAGACGGATGTGGAGACCTACGGCGTCATTGACAGCAGCATCCAGCTGTGGGTGCGGGTGTGGGTGAAGGCCCAGGCCCCTGCCGCCCTCAACGGCAAGGCGGTGACCTGCACCGATCAAAACGGAGACAGTCTCATCTTCCTGGAGGAGGGCGGACTGGTGGGCATCGTCCGGGACGGGGAGACCAGATGGTATGCCTATGCCTACGACTACGACGCCCCCAGCCCCTATGAGACCATGTACAGCGCCTGCCAGGACTGGCTGGCCATGAAAAATCCGCCGCCCTCCCACAATTACTCCTCGGAGGAGTATGACCGGGCCTATGAGACGGTGGTACAGAGCTTTGAGACCGGGATGGCGGGGTGTACCCTGGAAAGTTCGTACTATGATCCCCAGCAGTCCTATGAGGTGGCGGCGGACTATCTCCACACCGACGACCCGGAGCGGATCAACAATGTAATCGTCTTCTTTGTAAGCTTTACCACCGACGGCAACCAGCCGGTGCTGGACCCCAACACCACCTACACCGACTATCAGTTCATCCTCCAGCGGGAGGATAAAGATTCCCCCTGGGTAGTCATCGACGGAGGATATTGAGAAAAGGCAACCAACGAGACAAAAAGATCCCCTGCCATCTGGCAGGGGATCTTTTCGTCTTAATATTTGTTGACCATTCCCGAGATCAGGGGGGTGGGCACCAGCCACATGATGAGGAACACCAGCAGGTTGGAGGCCGACAGGGAGGCGTAGGCTCCCACAAAGGTGAGGTAGAAGGCCAGAATCAGGCCCACCACCGCCCCCAGGCTGGCCAGCACCGCCGAGGTGCGGACGGCCCGGCGGAGCCGGGCGGCGCCTACCACCGCCTCGGAGTAGGGCCCGATGCCCTCCCGGCAGAGGACGGCGGTGAGAATGTCGCTGTGGAGCTGGTCCTCGTCGGACAGCTCTACCCGCCGCTCTGCGGCAGGGTATTCCATCCGGTCCACCGGCAGCTTGAATCGCTGGCGGAGCATGGCGGGGGTCAGGTTGAAGTCCCGGGTGGCCATCACCGGGGACACCCGGTTGCGGATCAGGCTGGTGAGGGCCGGGTCCACGGTGCCGTGGAGGGTGTAGTTCAGGGCGAAGATGCCCGCCAACTCCCCGTCGATGGCACAGAATACGGCGTTCTTCACATGAAGCCCCGGAGGCAGGGCAATCTCCATCAGCCGCATGAAGTCGGCGGAGCCCACCAGTACCTGTTCGTTGCGGATGACGCCGGACAGGCCGCCCTCATAACAGAAGAAGTTGGATACCCGGCGGTAAATGGCCCCCTGGGCCCGGAGCAGGTCGTGGAAGGGCTTGTCCAGGCCGCAGCCCGATTCCCGGATGAGGGTGGCGGTATCGGCCACCACCTTTTCTGCCGGGAAGTCGCCGAAGATCTTGATGCCGTTGAGGGAGACACAGCCCGGGGGGAACAGGTCGGAGTCGGTGACCAGGATGCCGCTGCCGCCGGTGGCGGTGACGCCGTCCCAACCGGCGATGGCGGCCCCCGATTTGCTCAGCCGCTGGCACAGGGTAAGCCAGGGCTGCCCGAAGCACAGGGCCCCCGACAGGGAGGCGGAGGCGGTGAGGGTGGCGGACAGGCACCACAGCAGCCGCTCCGGCGCGCCCCGGCCAATGGAGGCCACGATGCTCAGCAGCATACTGGCGATAAACAGCAGGGGGCAGATCCGCCGGAAAATACGCTGGGCGCCGTCGCTGGCCTGCATCTGCCGGCCAAAGCCAACCGGATCGCCCGACCACTTGGCGTAGGTGTCCCGGCCGTTCCACTTGCCCTCATCCAGGGTGACCAGATAGGGGTGGGAGGCGGCCGCCGCCGTCTTACAGGCCAGCCGCAGACCCCGGCGCTTTCGGTAGGTGCCCCGCAGCAGCAGGGAGATGCCCAGCACAATGGCGGCGCAGTAGGGCATCTGGCCCTCCCGGGGGTCCAGCTTGAACATGGTAAGGGCGTCGGCCAGGGTGGCGGCGGAGGCAAAGAGCAGCAGGGTGTCCATGCCGAACTCCAGCCGCAGCAGGCCGAACAGACCCCGGAAGAGGACATCCAGCCCCAGCAGCATGGCCAGCACCTGGACCCCGGCCAGGGCCAGCACCCGCAGCTCAGGCGTAAGGGCCTGGGGATGGGGAAAGACCTCCAGGGTCAGATAGAGGGCGGGCAGGAACAGCAGGAGGACCAGGGTGGCCCTCAGCCGCATCCCCTTGAGACCCTTGCCGTACCGTTTGGCCAGATCCGCCGGGGGCAGATCGGGGGCGGGAGGCGGCTCCTTCCGGGGCTTGCGCTCCCGGCGGCGGGAGGAGGGCTCCTCCTCCTCGTCGGTGCCGGGGATAAATTCCTCCGCCCGGCGTACCGCCGTGTCGTCCTCCATGCCCTCCTCTTCAAACATATGCTCGGCGTAGTCGTCCGCCTTTTTCAACAGTCGGTTGATGCCCTGGGTAAGGGGGCTTTCCTCCGGCCCCGCGGCCTCCTCCGGAAAGTCCAGCACATTGTCCTCCACCGGAGGGGCTTTGGACGGTTTTTGCGGGGTGGGTTCCGGCTTGGGCGGGGGGGCCTTCTCCACCGGCGGCTGCCGGGTGGCGGCGGCCTTGGGCTCCTTCTGAGCCTGCTCCTGACCGCCGTCGGGGAAGGTGAGCACCCGCCCCGGCTTTTTGGAGGGGGAGGAGGGACGCTGGCTTTTGGGTACTACCGGGAAGGGTATGGTATCCTCCTCATCCGGCTTTTTCTTTTTCTGCCCGCCGCCGAATTCCGCCAGAATGGATTCCAGGGAGAACTCGTCCCCGCCGGGCAGATCCTCATTCAGTTCGTCATCCCGGTCTTTTGCCATGGGAACGTGCTCCTTTTTTTGAAGATCAGTGGTTGTCAGCCCATCCGCTGCCGCACGGCCTCATACAGCAGAATGGCGGCGGCGGCGCTGGCGTTGAGGGAGTTGAGCTTGCCCTTCATGGGGATACGGACCAGGAAGTCGCAGGTCTCAGATACCAGACGGCCCATGCCGTCCCCCTCGCTGCCGATGACAATGGCGGCGGGGCCCTTCAGGTCGGCGTCGTAGAGCAGCCGGTCCCCGTCGGCAGCGGTGCCGAACACCCATACCCCTTCGTCCTTCAGCTCCTTGAGCAGGGCGGGCAGGTTGGGCACCCGGGCCACCGGAATATGGCTCACCGCGCCGGCGGAGGTCTTGGCCACCACCGCCGTCAGGCCCGCCGAACGGCGCTTGGGGATAATGACGCCGTGGGCTCCGGCGCACTCGGCGGTGCGGATCACCGCGCCCAGGTTGTGGGGGTCGGAAAGCTCGTCGCACACCACGATGAGAGGGGGCTCCCCCTTCTCCCGGGCGGCGTTCAGAATATCGTCCACGCTGGCGTACTCCCGCACCGCGGCCTGGGCGATGACACCCTGGTGGGAGTGGGTACGGCTCATAAAGTCCAGTTTCTTCCGGTCGCACTCCATCACCACGATGCCCTTGTCCCGGGCAGCGGCGGCGATGTGGGCCAGGGCAGAGTCGGTCTCTCCCCGGGCCAGGAAAATTTTATCAATGGGCGTGCCCGCCCGCAGGGCCTCAGTGACGGCGTTGCGCCCCTCGATGATGCCGTCTGCCTCGGCCTGAGGGGCCGGTCTGCGCTCCTTCATAATTGGTTCCGCCTTTCTTGTTGATCGCTACCAGTATACCACAAGACCTGCCGCAGAAAAAGATAAAAATTACCCCTTTGAACCCGGCTGGTTTCATAGAAAGTTTACAGCTTTCGGCCTTCCCTTTCTTGTTTTTTGAGGGTGCGTGTGCTATAACTATAATTACTTTCCAGATAGGAATGAATGCACTCAAGGAGGCATCCTCTTGAATTTCGATCACCAGAACAACAACCGCGGAAAGGGCGGAGGCAATAACAAGCGCAACATCACCGCCATCGTGTCCATCATCCTGTGGGCCCTGGTGCTGACGGTGCTGGTGAACTATGCCACCTCCATGTTCCGCCAGGCCAACTCGGTGGAGATCAGCTACGGCACCTTCCGGGAGTTGGTCAAGGAGGACTGCGTGGCAGGCGTGCTCATGGAGTCCAACAAGTACACCATTTATTTAAAAGACGGGGTGTCGGTGGACGCAAACGGCAACATCACCAAGACGGCCACCGCCGCCGGCCTCACCGGGGAGCAGGAGGAGACCACCGTGCCGCCCCCCTCCCAGTGGGACAAGACCAAAACCACCTATTACTGTGCCCCCATCACCCAGGCGGGGGTGCGGGACGACGGGCTGATCGACCTGCTGGAGGAGCACGACGTCACCAGCTTCGGCCCCGAGTATGTGGAGGAGCTCAACCCCATCGTCTCCATGCTCATCTCCTGGGTGCTGCCCATGGTGGTCATGGTGCTGCTCTTCTCCTTCCTGTTCCGCAGCATGGCGGGCAAGATGGGCGGCGGCCTGGGCAATCTGGGCAAGTCTAACGCCAAGGTCTATGTGGAGAAAAAGACCGGTGTCACCTTTAAAGATGTGGCCGGTCAGGACGAGGCCAAGGAGTCCCTGGTGGAGATCATCGACTTCCTCCACAACCCCCAGAAGTATACCGAGATCGGCGCCAAGCTGCCCAAGGGCGCTCTGCTGGTGGGCCCTCCCGGTACCGGTAAGACCCTGCTGGCCAAGGCCGTGGCCGGCGAGGCCAACGTGCCCTTCTTCTCCATCTCCGGCTCCGACTTTGTGGAGATGTTTGTAGGTATGGGTGCCGCCCGTGTCCGCGACCTGTTCAAGGAGGCCAACAAGATGGCCCCCTGTATCGTGTTCATCGACGAGATCGATACCATCGGTAAATCCCGCGATAACCGCATGGGCGGCAATGACGAGCGGGAGCAGACCCTGAACCAGCTGCTGGCCGAGATGGACGGCTTCGACCCCACCAAGGGCGTCATCCTGCTGGCCGCCACCAACCGGCCCGAGGTGCTGGACCAGGCTCTGCTGCGGCCCGGTCGCTTTGACCGGCGCATCACCGTGGACCGGCCCAACCTGGCCGGCCGTCTGGCTACCCTCCAGGTCCATACCCGCAAGATCAAGCTGGCGGAGGATGTGGATCTGAAGAAGGTGGCTCTGGCCACCGCCGGCGCCGTGGGCGCGGACCTGGCCAACCTGGTCAACGAGGCCGCCCTCCGTGCGGTCCGTCTGGGCCGCAAGGCGGTCAACCAGCAGGACCTGCTCACTGCCTTCGAGCTGGTCATTGCCGGCGCCGAGAAGAAGGGCAGCGTCCTCAGCGAGTTTGAGAAGAAGCTGGTGGCCTACCACGAGGTGGGCCATGCCATGGTGGCCTACCGGCAGAAGCACGCCGAGCCGGTGACGAAGATCACCATCGTTCCCCACACCCAGGGCGCTCTGGGCTACACCCTCCACCTGCCGGAGGAGGACAAGAACCTCCACACCAAGGACGAGCTGCTGGCCCAGATCTGCGTCTCCATGGGCGGCCGTGTGGCCGAGGAGCTGGTGATGCACACCATGACCAACGGTGCCGCGCAGGACATTCAGGATGCCACCAGCATCGCCCGCAATATGGTGGCCATGTTCGGTATGAGTGAGGAGTTCGGCATGATGGCTCTGGCCTCCCGCCGCAACCAGTATCTGGACGGCGGCTACGGCCTGGACTGTGCTGATGATACCGCCGCGGCCATGGATCAGGCGGTGCGCAGCATCATCGACTCCTGCTACAAGAAGGCCGCCGAGATCCTCTCAGAGAGCCGGGAGGACATGGACAAGGTAGTGGCTTACCTGCTGGAGAAGGAGACCATTACCGGCGCCGAGATGGTGGCCATTCTGGAGGGCCGTGACCCTGCTCTGGCCGACCAGTACGCCGAGGCCGAGCGGCGGGAGCAGGAGAAGAACAAGCCGGAGGAGAAACCCCAGGCCATTCCCCTGTGGGGCAGCCAGGAGGAGTCCTCCGCTCCGTCCCAGCCGGATCAGCCCTCTGAGGACAAGACAACGGAAGAATAAGGAAAATCCGGGCGCGCCGTCATGGCGCGCCCGGATTCTGCTTCTAAAAAATTTTGAGAAAAATGAAAAAAAGAGTTGACAGAGCGGGTGACCCGTGCTAAAATACAGTTCGTTCGGTCGACCTGACCGGCGCCAAGTGAATATGGGGGTATAGCTCAGCTGGGAGAGCGCTTGAATGGCATTCAAGAGGTCAGCGGTTCGATCCCGCTTATCTCCACCAAAAAGACTTGAAACTTTGGTTTCAAGTCTTTTTTTGTGCTTCGAAGGAGACGGCGCCTGGCTGCTTGGACAGGGATGGAGAATATAAAGCCAAATTTTGCTGCAAGTTTAGTCATTATATCCTGCATAAACTAATTGACAAGCACGAAATATTCCGCTAAAATGACAGGCAAGTAAAACGGACCTGCAAAGAGGCAAGTACAGCCTCCGGCAGGTCCGTTTTCTGTTCCCAGAGATTTTTCTGGTCATACGGTAGCTGTCAAGATGGACAGAGGTATTTGGATCTTTGCCTGCAACGTCGCCATGAACCGTTTCCCCCCAAGAAACGCGGTCCATGGCGATTTTGTTTTTGCAAGGAAACTTCAGCAAGAGAAAGGATTTGAGGAGAATGAAACTGAAAAGAATCACAGCCCTTGTCTCTGGCGTCGGCCTGACCCTGTGCCTTGCCGCCTGCGGCGGCGGCGGAACTGCTTCCACCCCTTCGGCGGCGCCTGCCGGCTCCCAGGCGCCCGCCAGTTCCCCGGCGGCGGAGGAAACCAGCCAGGTGAAGCTGGTGGAGGACGGCAAGTTCAAGGTGGCCATGGAGTGTGCCTACGCCCCCTTCAACTGGACCCAGGCGGATGACTCCAACGGCGCGGTGCCCATCTCCGGTACGCCGGACTATGCCTACGGCTATGATGTGATGTTTGCCAAGGAGATCGCCGAGGAGCTGGGATGCGACCTGGAGATTGTCAAAATGGAGTGGGACGCCCTGATCCCGGCACTCCAGTCGGGCACGGTGGACGCAGTCATTGCCGGCCAGTGCATCACGGCGGAGCGGGCGGCCCAGGTGGACTTTTCCGACCCCTATTACTATGCCTCCATTGTCTGCCTGGTGAAGTCTGACAGCCCCTACGCCGATGCCCAGGGCATCAGCGATTTTGAGGGCGCTACCGCCACCTCCCAGCTGGGCACGGTGTGGTATGATACCTGCCTGCCTCAGGTGCCCGGGGTAGAGGTTCTGCCGGCTCAGGAGTCCGTGCCCGCCATGCTGGTGGCCCTGGACTCCGGAGCGGTTGACCTGGTTGTCACCGACCAGCCCACCGCCCTGTCCGCCTGCAACGCCTATCCCGATATGGTGATGCTGGACTTCTCCGGCACGGACGACGACTTTGATGTGTCCGAGGAGGAGACCAACTTCGGCATCTCCGTCCAGAAGGGGAACACCGGCCTGACTGAGGTGATTAACCAGGTCCTGAGCCAGTATACCCCTGAGGACTACACCGCCATGATGGATGAAGCCATTGCGGTGCAGCCCCTGAACGAAAACTGAGCCTCAGCGAAATCGGGATGCCGGGTACATTCGTACAGAATGTACCCGGCACTCACCCAAGGGAGGATGTCCGATGGACGAGTTAATGCAATTTGTGAGTGATATGGGGGCCGTCTGGTCCCGGTATGGAGGTTCCATTCTGCGGGGCGCCTGGACCACCATTCTGCTGGCAGTGATCTGTACGGTTTTGGGCTGTGTCATTGGTTTTGCGGTGGGCACGGTCCAGGCCAATCCGGTTTCCCCCCGGTACGGCCTGGTCCGCCGGGTGCTGACTCGGGTGGGCCACGGGCTGCTGCGGGCCTATGTGGAGTTTTTCCGGGGCACCCCCCTGATGCTCCAGGCTATGTTCATTTTCTACGGCGCGGCCTATGCCTTCGGTCTGCACATGGAGACCTTTTCCGCCGGTATCTTTATCCTGTCCATTAACACGGGGGCCTATATGGCAGAGACTGTGCGGGGCGGTATCCTGGCCATCGACCGGGGACAGATCGAGGGGGCCAAGGCCATCGGCATGACCCATAGGCAGGCCATGCTGCACGTGGTCCTTCCCCAGACGCTGCGCAATCTGCTGCCCCAGATCGGCAATAACTTCATCATCAACCTGAAGGACTCCTCCATGCTGTCGGTCATCAGCGTGACGGAACTGTTCTTTTCCTTTAAATCGGCAGCCGCGGCGCTCTACCTCTATTTCCCGGCGGCCACCATCGCCATGATTCTTTACCTGTGCATGACGCTGGTTTCGGCCTACCTGCTCCGGCTGTGGGAGCGTAAAATGACCGGTAAGGCAAACTATGAACTGGCAGAAAATCTGCCTGTAGGCGCCAATGAGGAAGGAGGGGAGGAATAAGATGGGAGCTCCATATCTGCGGGATTTTGCCCATCCGGTGCTCCAGGTCAGCCACCTGTCCAAAAATTTCGGGTCCCATCAGGTGCTCAAGGACATCGACTTCACCGTGTGCCGGGGGGACGTGATCTCCATCATCGGGGCCTCCGGCTCCGGCAAATCCACCCTGCTGCGGTGCATCAATCTGCTGGAGACCCCCAGCGGCGGCGAGATCCAGTTTCACGACCGGAATATCCTGGAGCGGGATGTGAATATCCCCGATTACCGGGCCAAGGTGGGAATGGTTTTCCAGAGTTTTAACCTGTTCAGCAATATGAGTGTGCTGCGCAACTGCGAGATCGGTCAGGAGAAGGTGCTGAAAAAGCCCAAAAAGGAGGCCCGGGACAGCGCCATGAAGTACCTGCAGCAGGTGGGCATGGCCCCCTACATCAATGCCTATCCCCACCAGCTCTCGGGCGGCCAAAAGCAGCGGGTGGCCATCGCCCGGGCTCTGGCCATGGAGCCCGAGGTACTTCTCTTTGACGAGCCCACCTCTGCCCTGGACCCGGAGATGGTGGGAGAGGTGCTGGAGGTCATGCGGGCCCTGGCCCATGACGGCATGACCATGCTGGTGGTGACCCATGAGATGTCCTTCGCCCGGGATGTGTCCAACCATGTGATCTTTATGGCCGACGGTGTGATCTGTGAGCAGCGGGACCCCCAGCGGCTGTTTACCGCCCCCAAGAACAAGCGTACCCAGGACTTCCTGCTGCGCTTCCTCCAGCGGTAGAGAATGAAACTGGAAGGTTCAAATGCAAATACTGTCCACAGGCAGAGGACAATTTTTGTGGCGAGATCTATGCTGATGCACAAATATTAAGGAATGAATTATTTTCACAGAACTGTATAATGCAGTAACTTAGTGGGATGTATGGCCGAGAAAAATATTGAATTGTGTATTTTATACAAAATTGTAGTGCTAAATATTATCTATGATATGGATATTGTGGTTTCATCGTGCCCGTAGTATACTTGAAAGTACGGAGACGCAGTGTATGTGTGCTGTGTACTCACCAGGAGAAAACAAGTATAAATTCGCAAAAGTGAATAGAAGGGAGGCTTTTATTTCAGTCGAGACCGCAAGGCATATCAATCCATAGGCAACGACAAAAAAGGAGGCTCTACAGATGCAACAACGTCAGAAACGCTCCCATTCTTTTCTTGCATTGCTGTTGGCATTATCCATGCTCTTCTCCCTGACGATTCTGCCTGTATCAGCTGAGGAACCAGTAAAAACCGATGCTGACCAGGGGACAGCCACACTCAAGCTGGACGACGACCTGCTCACTCTGGATATGAGCGAGGAAACGTTTCATGCAACCCTGACGGTTCCGGTCTCCACTGAGCAAAGCAAATGGACAACGGATCAGTGGAATACTTGGGCAAAAGGCATTACCTGGAGCCTGACGCGAGACGATGTGGATGTGCAGGACCCTGCGCTCTACCCGTACATCTACACCGGCGATGACCTGCAGAACTGGATGAGCTGGGGCACCATCAATCAGCATGGTGCTGACGGCGTCCCCTATTTCACCCTGGAAGATCCCACGGTAACCGTGGCTGATGGCTACGCTACGGTGAAGCTGACCTTCAGCCATGGCATCTTCTTCAATATGAAGGATGACTCGCTGCCTCTGGTGACCAACTCCCTGCAGGCCATTGGCAGCAATACCTTCCGCTACGCCCGCAACGTGTGGCCGGGCTTCATCGGCAACTACGAGCTGTCCGCCAAGTCTGGTGATACCGTTCTGGCCACCACCCCCATGGAGATCAACGTCTACGAGAGCAACGTCCGGCAGGACGAGCTGTACGATGAGCTGATGGAGATCAAGAAGCTGGCTGAGGCCAATGGCCGCTACTTCGACGTCCAGTCCTTCGGTAAAAGCACCGACGGCTATGACCAGTGGTATGCCGTGGTGTCCGACAGTGCCCAGTCCGTGGCCGACTTTAAGGAAATGAACGCCCTGGCTCAGACTGATCCCGAGAAGGTGCTGGCCCAGATCGAAGGCGGCAAGGACTACCGCATCCCCATCATGATGAACAACGTCCACTCCGACGAGGCCGGCGGTGTGGATGCCCATGTCAATCTGCTGCGTACCCTGGCTACCGAAGATACCATCACCTGGAATACCATCACTGGTCTGACCGGTGGCAAGACTGTGGATGAGAGCCAGTACGATCCCAAGATCGTGGACTTTGAGATCACCAGCGATGACGGCGATACCGACTACGGTTTCACCGGCTACGGTCTGAAAATCAGCGCCACCACCATCAACGGTAACGGCAACGACGGCCGCACCGATGCCAGCGAGTATTATACCTTCAGTGAGGACAAGGAGCTGAAGGTGGATGAGATCCTGGATAACCTCATCATCATCGTTACTCCCGATGAGAACCCTGACGGCCGTACCTACAACACCCGTCCCAACGGCAACGGCTTTGACCTGAACCGGGACGCCTCCAACCAGACTCAGGTGGAGACCCAGAACATTGCCAAGCTCATCAGCGAGTGGAATCCCGTGGCCTTCGTGGAGTTCCACGGCTTTACCGCTCAGTTCCTGGTAGAGCCCTGTACGCCTCCTCACGAGCCCAACCTGGAGTATGACCTGTTTGTGGAGCAGTTCCTGCTGGGCGCCGAGGCCTACGGCAACGCCGCTCTGGCCACCATGTCTGTCCAGCACGCGGGCGAATTTGAGACCAAGTATCAGACCTATTACACCCCCCTGCGCGACAGCTTTGATGCTGAAACCGGCTGGGACGCCTGGGATGACCTGAGCACCAACTACACCCCCAGCTATGCCATGCTCAACTGCGGTTCCATGGGCTTTACCATTGAGACTCCTTCCGGCGGCGAGTCCAGCGTCCGCCTGCTGGAGTGCGGCGCCTACGGCCTGTGGCAGTTCCTGTCCGACTGTAAGGACACCTGCTACAAGGCCCAGCTGGAGTTCTTCCGCCGGGGCATCAACAACGAGGACCACCGGGAAGAGATGGAGCCCTGGTATGTGGATATGAGCAACCAGCAGCTGGATCCCGACACCTGGCGTGTTCCCTATGAGGGCAACGACAAGTACTTCCCCGAGTACTATGTGCTGCCTGTGGACGCCGAGTCCCAGCGCGATCCCGCTGACGCCTATGAGATGGCGGAGTTCCTCATGCGCAACGGCGTGAAGGTCTCCACCCTCACCAAGGACGTGACGGTGGACGGTGTGACCTACAAGGCCGGTTCTCTGGTGGTCAATATGTACCAGGCCAAGCGCAACTACGCAAACTGCGTGCTCAACCTGGGCTATGATGCATCTGCCTCCGGCTTCCCCTCCCTGTACTCTGAGTCCGTGGCCAGCTTCCCCAGTATGCGCGGCTTTGACTGCATTGCCATTGATACCATCGGCGCCTTTGACGGTGCCCTGAAGGAACTGACTGAGGTTACCGCTTCCGGTCAGGTCACCGGCAGCGGTTCCATCGTCATCCTGTCCAACAACGGTGACGAGACCGTCCGGGCCGTCAACGCGTTGCTGGACGCTGGCAAGGCGGTTGGTATGATCACCGAAGGCGACTACAAGGGCGATTTCGTGGTGAGTGCTTCCTCCTATAATATGGTATCCTCCGACTATGCGCTGGTGGCTACCCGCACCAATGAGATGCCTGTGGCCCATCAGATCAGCAAGCCCACCCTGTTCCTCACCGGCCGCTATGCCGACTTCGGCGATGACAAGGTGACTTCTGGTTACTATACCGAGTGGTTTGCCAATGGCTATGGCTTCATCAACTACGATAACATCCACAACAACGGTACCTCCAATTACGATGTGATGGCCTATGTGAAGCAGCTGGGCTTCACCGTAACGGATGATCCTGCCAAGGCGGATATCATCATTGGCTCGGTGGCGCTGGACAGCGGCGCCTATGGCGCTGAGGCCGTTGCGGTGGTCAAGGCCGGTACGCCCTATATTGCCACCGGTTCTGAGCCGCTCTCCTACATTCAGGAGAACCTGGTGACAGGAATTACTACTGACTCCAGAGGTATGGAGGCCCTCCATCATGTCACTTATCCCTCCGACAGCCTCATCACTGCCAGCCAGGAGGCGGATGGTGACGACGTGATTTACACGCTGGATTGTACCGTTCTCACTGCCTATCCTGAGAATGCTGAGGTGCTGATCCAGGCCACCGATAAGGACAGCTTTATCGTGGGCTGCATGGCCGGCGGTAGCATCGACGGCGGCGTGGAGGCCATTGCGGTGGAGCAGGACGGAATGGATATTACCATCTTCGCCAACTCCATTGTCAACCGTGCCCACCAGCAGGACGACTATCTGTTTGCCACCAACACCATCTATTCCAAGATGCTGTCTGAAGATACCATGGATATTGTGGTCAGCACCCTGCCGTTTGATGATGTATATGGCGACGACTGGTTCTATAATGCGGTGAAGTATGCCTATGACAACAAGCTGATGGATGGTACTGCTTCTACCACCTTCGCTCCCTTCATGACCACCAACCGTGCCATGGTCGTCACCATCCTGTGGCGGCTGGAGGGTCAGCCTGAGGCTGATGCTACCCTGTCCTTCACCGACGTGGAGAGCGGCGTGTGGTACACCGACGCTGTGAACTGGGCTGCCTCCAAGGGTATCGTCAAGGGCTACAGCGACACCGTGTTTGCCCCCAACGACACCGTAACCCGCGAGCAGCTGGCCACCATTCTGTACCGCTATGCTGAGAGCAAGGGCTACGATGTGTCCGCCAAGGGCGATCTGACCACCTTCACCGACGGCGCCAAGACCTCCTCCTGGGCTACTGAGGCCATGGAGTGGGCGGTAGGCTCCAAGCTGCTGTCCGGCAAGGGCGGCAACGTTCTGGATCCCACCGGCACCGCCACCCGCGCGGAAGTGGCGCAGATCTTCACCAACTTTGCGCAGAACCTGAAGAAGTAAACATTCACGCCAACAGGGGCGCGCTGCATTAGCAGCG